>JAJDES010000065.1 GCA_029259675.1 Planctomycetota bacterium | reverse complement strand
CGGTTGCGCCCATCCGAGGTCGAACGCTCTATGCCAAAGCACGTTCGCGCTACCACGCCGTTGCGCACTCCAGCTTGGATGACATTGTCGGAATTGGCGACTGAGCCCACTGCTTGGGCTGAGCGCCCGGGGATTGCATCGGCGGCATGTGTTCACGGAACAAATCCGCAAAACGGCATTGGGCACCGTTTCATCTGATCGGGCAGACTCAACCGGGCAAAGCGCTTGGGCAATCCACGCCGCCGGCGGGTCGGGAACGAATCATGGGGCGGGAACGAATCATGGGGTCGGGTCAGAACAATATAGTTGGGATGCGGAAATTGAGCGTTCTCCATCGAATTGCGCATTCCGCCTGCGGAAAACGCATTCCCCGGTTCCCACCGGGCCCTCTGGCAGCTATCAAAGCCGAATGAGTTCTCCGAATTTCAAGTCACTCGGTTTGGAACCCGGCCCGGCATTGGTGACGGGCGCATCGTCGGGCATCGGGCGAGCCTTTGCTCAACAAATGGCCGGCGAGGGATTCGAGCTGATTCTGGTGGCGCGTCGCCAAAAAGTGTTGGAAGAGTTGGCCGATGAATTGGAACGCGGGGGAGCTTCGCGGCCGATCGTCTTGGTTGCCGATCTCGGCACCGATGAAGGCCAACAATCCGTGCTCGATTGCATCGCCCAGCGGCCGCTCAAAGTACTCGTCAACAGTGCCGGCTTTACCTTCCAGGGACCCTTTGCGGAACAGGACACCGAGCTTGAGCGAGTGCAATTGAAGGTCTTTGTGGAAGCGACCATGCGAACCACCCACGCCGCACTTACAGGCATGCTCAAAGCGGGCAACGGCTTGGTGATCAATGTTTCCTCGCGCGCGGCCTTTCGGTTTCACCCAGGACTTGCGACCTACGCTGCGGGCAAGGCCTGGGCGACAAGCTTCACGCGCGCGCTTGCAGAGGAATTGCGCGGAAGCGGGGTGCGCGCCTTCGCATTGTGTCCCGGCAACACTCGAACGGGCTTTCACGAACGAGCGGGGATCGACCCCGAATGGGGCGGCGGTCAACGCGAGCCCGAGTTTGTCGTCCGCTCGGCGCTGCAAGCTTTGCAGCGCGGGGAAGCGGCTTGCGCGCCGGGTGAGCGCGGGGCTTGGTTGCGTCGATTGCTTCCCGACGGATTGGCCCTGAAGCTCTCGGGCATCCTGCGCCGCATCGCTTGGAACTGAAATGAAGTCCACGTGGATAGGGCGCGCCCGCGCGTTGCGGAGGAGCTGGGCCCCCGGCTTAGCTGGAGCGTTGGTGCTGCTTCTTACGCCGGGTTGTCGCGACGCGCCCGCGCCCGATGTGCTCTTGATTACAGTCGATACGTTGCGACGCGATGCGCTCGGTAGCTACGGCTATCCGCGCCCGGCTTCGCCGCACTTGGACGCTTTGGGAAGCGCCGGAGCGGTATTCGAGAATCACTACACGGTCATTTCGACGACAGCTCCCGCGCACGCGACGATGTTCACGGGTCTATATCCGCGCCAGCATGGATTGATGAAGAACGGTCGCGCGCTGGGGGGCGATCTACCCAGCTTGCCCGAATTCTTGCGTCGCAGCGGATATCGCACGGGCGCTTCCATCGGGGCGGGAATTCTCGGTTCGGAACTGGGCTTCCAGCGCGGGTTCGAAGTTTTCGACGAGGACTTCTCGAGCGCAGTGCATCGGCCGGAGGGCAAGCGTCGCGAGTTTGAGCGCTACGGGGATTCGGTTGTGGACCGGGCGCTGCAAATTCTCGCCGCCGACGACGGGCGCCCGCTCTTTCTGTGGGTTCACCTTTACGACGCACACGATCCCTATCAACCGCCACAGGGCTTCGCATTCGATGCTGCGGCGGGACTCAGCTTTTTTGCGGAGCGCAGCGAGCCCTCGGCCGAATTTCAGCGTCCGCTGCTGGCGCGCATGTTGGCCGGCTACGAAGCGGAAGTGCGTTGGGTCGACACCCAAATCGGGCGCCTCATGAGCGAGTGGGATGCGCGCGGCAAAGAAAACCTGGTGGTCGTCACTTCGGATCACGGAGAGGGACTCGGCGAACACGGCTATCAGGGCCACGGCTTTTTCCTATACGAGGAGCAGTTGCAAGTTCCGCTCTTCATGCGCATGGAGGGCCGCCTTCCAGCTCAAACGCGAGTGCAGGCCCAAACCTCGATGGTTGACTTGCCCGGCACCATGCTCGATCTATTGGGCCTGGGGGGGCGGGAGCTCTTTGGCGCAGGTGGTTTTGGGGATGCGCTTTTGGAGCAAAGCGCGATCGAGTCCCGGACGATTTTCGCGGAGCGCCGTTTCTATACCGAAGACGATTTGCGCCGCCGCCCGGCGTTGCTCAAGTTGGCCCTGGAACACGGGCAAGACGCGCGCGGCTCGCGCGGAGAAAAGCGCGTGCTGATCGAAGCGGGCTGGAAGTTCATTTGGAATTCGAATGAACAGCACGAGCTCTACAATTTGGAGCAGGATCCGGCTGAACGCCGAAGTGTTGCGGGTAAGCACCCCGAACGTGTTCAAGCAATGGCGGCAGCTCTAAAGAATTGGCTTGCCGAGCATCCCGAACGAAATGTCGCGGGCGACGCCGAATCAGACGGCGAATGGGAATCCATGTTGGACGCGTTGGGCTACTGAGTTGGGGCTTGCGATGGTTGCGCAATGGGTGGAGCGCAGCGAACGCTTGAGTTAACTTGCGCGGGCCTGTTTGCGGACCCTATCGCTCCCCCGACTCATCTTTGGGAGCTATCAGTTCCGACGGCGTCACTGGCAAAGCGTTACTGCTTGAATTGCTCACTTGCGTTGCGGATCCAGCCTTTGGCGGAGTCTCGAAGAAGCGAATCAGAGCGGAGACCATGGTGGCCAGCGGAAGAAAATTCGTTATCGGCAAGGCGCAGTAAATAGCGGCCGCAAGGGCCAAGCCGATGCGTGCCCGCATGGTCAGTTGATAGAACTTTCCCATCCACCAACCCACGAAGATTCCGACGAAGGGTCCGGCAATCAGTCCGAGCGGGCCGAAGGTGGCAAAGTCGGCGAAATCGAGTATCAGGCCACCCAACACGGGACCCAGTGCGCGCTTGAGGCGCTGCATGATATCGCCCAGTTGGCGGTCCTCGAGTTCCAACGTGCTCGGGGGCTCCTGCCGCGGGGGGGTGGGATCTTGGCTTGGGTTCACGCAGTCTTGCTTGCCCTTGAGCGGGCCCGCATTCAATGAAATCGCGGCAAGTTTGTGTTCAGCGGGAAAGTGGGCGGGAATGGATTCCGAAGGAAATCAGGGCGCGCCGGCCCATTCACAATAGACCCATTCACAATAGAATGGTTTGCGCCCTTTGGCACTATCGCGCTTCGCGCCCAAAACGGGCGCGGGCCCCGAATCGGAGCCGGATCGAAGAAGTGTCCGAGTTCGCTAGCTTCGCCGCCGGAGTTTGACTACGAGCAGCAGGGTCGTGGGAGCAAGTTGGAAGGGTCCATTGCGAAGCATGGGATTGTCAATCGAAAGCAAACCGAGCGACGGGCACGACCTCATTGTCGATTGCCAAACCTGCGGGGCCAAGGTCGCTATCGAGCCCCACATGCGCACCGCCCGTTGCGCCTACTGCGCTTCGCCCCAGGTCGTAGAACGACCAAGGGATGCGGGATTGGAGCAACCGGCATTCGCCTTGCCGTTCATCTTTGACAAGGAGCGGGCCTCGGCCAAGGTCAAGCGTTGGATCCGCAAGCACGGGCTCTTTGCTCGCTCGGGATTCAAAGCGGAGGCGGTGGCGGGCATTCGCGGGTTGTACCTGCCTGTGTATCTTTATGGAGCCGAGGCCCATGCGCATTACTCGGCCGACATCGGCGAGAACTACACGGAAACGGAAACCTACACAACCACCGATTCCAACGGCAACACCACCACGCGCACGCGCACGGTGGTTCGCACGGAGTGGCGACAACTGCAGGGGCTTTACTCAACTTGGATTCGCGACGTGCTCGTCACGGCTTCGGCGGGCGTTGAAAATTCCGAGTTGGAAGCCGTGGAGCCCTTCGACCTGAGAGCATTGGGCCGCTTCACACCGGCAGTCATTGCGGGTTGGGCTGCCGAGGAAGCCACCATGGGGCGCAGCGAAAGCACGGACTTGGCCCGCGAAGAGGCGCGCCACAAAGTGGAGACGGAACTCGCTGCATTCATGCCCGGCGACCATCATCGCAACCTGCATCACGAGACAAGCGTTCGCAACGAAATGGCGGACCTGTGCCTCATGCCGATTTGGGTCTTCGCCGTTCGCTACGACGAAGATGAAGCTCCACTGCGCGTATTGGTCAACGGCCAAACGGGATTGGTCGGGGGCAAGGTTCCTCGCTCGTGGATCAAGATACTCATCGCCACGGGTTTGGGGCTCGCAGTTGTAGCTCTCATTGTTTTGGCCATCGCCGGCTCATAATCGCCGTTACGCAAGATCCATGGCCGAAGAAAAAAAACGAGAACGCGCCAAAGTAGCGAGCGGGCAGCAGCACCCGTGCAAACGCTGCGAAAGCCCGTTGCAAGCGGGGGAGATTCGCTGCGCTGTTTGCGGGCAATCCGCTTTGGATCAGGCGTCGCGAGGGGACAAATTAACCATCCAGGTCCTGCGCTGCGTGGGGTGCAATGCCGCCACGGCCTTTGACATCGCCAGCCAGGGCCTGCGTTGTGCCTACTGCGATTCGGTCGTGCGCGTGGAGCGTGTCGATGACCCTATGGAGCAAACCGAGCTGTTGTTGCCTTTCAAGGTGCAGCGCGAGGAAGCGGGCAAGGCGCTCAAGCACTGGTTGGGAGGTCTGGGCTTTTTTAGGCCGGGAGATTTAAGACAGGCCGCGCGGGTGGAATCGTTGCGACCCCTCTATTGGCCGGCGTGGATTTTCGAAGCCGAGGCCTTGGTGAGTTGGAGCGCGGATTCGGAATACGGCAGTGGGCGCTCGGCCTGGGCACCGCATGCGGGACAGGAGCGCTTGCGCTTCCAAAACGTTGCTGTTTCTGCGTCGCGCGGATTGACCGAGGCCGAAACGAATCTATTGGCACCCAGTTGTGACTTGAGCACTGCGCTCCCAATCGCTGACCACACAGGCGCGGAACCGAAGGAGAGCAGTCTCGAGCAGTTCGATGTTCAGCGTTCCCAAGCGCGAGCGCGCGTCAGTGAGGCCGTTCAAGCTGCGTCCATGTCGGTGATTGAAGCCGATCATGTGCCCGGCAAGAGAACGCGCAACTTGCATGTGGAGCCGCTATTGAGCGAACTGGCTACTCGGCGATATGCGCTACCCGCATGGGTTATGGCCTACCGCTACAAGGATGACGTTTACCGAGCCGTTGTCAGCGGTCAGGATCAATCCTGTGTTATCGGCAAGGCACCGTACTCCATCGCAAAAATCGTGCTGGTGATTTTGGCCGTATTGACGACCCTTGCGATCGGCATTGCGATTCTAGCTTGAGGGTTCGCAAGTGGATCGCTGCGCCTAAGCGGTTGGCAATGGTGAAAGGCTCCATCAAAGGATGAGCGCATCGGACATACGGCGAAGGAATCGGGCCGCGATTCCTGCATCTGCTCCTCCAGCTTATCGAGGCTGGCGGCCAAGCTTTCCACCGCGCGCTGAAGCAATTGGAGGTCGCTCGAATTGCGAGGGATCTCTGGAGTGTTCTCGTGGTCATCCATAGGTTTTGGGGACTCGAGTACTGAGCGCGGACTGAAGCCGCGCTTGCGGATTTGCGGGCTTTTGCGGCGACGCGCTGCGCAGCCATGAACCCTCTATTCGCTCGAAAATCGGCGGCGCGTGCAAAGGTTCATTCTGGCACCAAGTGAATCAATTCTGATTTGGGTTCGGGGCCGCCAAGCTGCAGGATGGAAAGGCAAATGGGCAGGGTGAAGCGTCGCGGTCCGGCGCTGCCCGGGTTCAACCAATAAATCCCGTCCCGATTCTCGGCCAGGGGGCGATGCGAGTGTCCGCTGACGACGATGTCGACACCGGCGAGTTTGGGGTCGATTTCGAGCCAGGCCAAGTTGTGAATCAAGTAGATGCGCTTGCCCGCAACTTCCACCGTTTGCGTTTCGGGAATTCGGGCCGCCCAGGCAGCCGTGTCGATGTTGCCCCGAATGATATGCAGTGGTGCCAAGCGCTCCAGCTCGTCGATCACCAGAGGCGAGCCGATGTCTCCCGCGTGCAGGATGCAGTCCACGCCCGCGAGCGCCGCGCGGATTTCGGGTCGGACGAGGCCGTGGGTATCCGACAAAACCCCGACTCGCGCGTTCATCGTCTCAGCTGCTTTCTGCATGGCCCCAGGCTAACCGCATCCCCGGGCCGCGAGCGTGGACATAGCTGACTTCTGTTGCGAAAGTGGGCGGACATCATGACTTGCTTTCTTCACAGCGCCGATTGGCAATTGGGGATGACGCGCCATTTCCTGGCGGGCGAGGCCCAGGCG
>JAJDES010000064.1 GCA_029259675.1 Planctomycetota bacterium | reverse complement strand
TTCTTCTTGCGTCGCGTCTTCGACGCCTTCTTTTTCTTCGAAGACTTTGAGCTGGGCCCGGGCAAAGATTTTCGAGTTTCCCGCTTCATCAACAAACCCTCCGATGCTCTTGGTCTATTGTCCCCGCCAAACGATGGTCTGTCAGAATTGGGGTCCAAATTTGCGCGCGAATTAGCCGCGGGATTCTTCGGCCCACACCCCTGCCTTGAGAAACACGAACAAGGTCCTGATCCACGACGCTAATGAGGGTGGCACCCGGACGAAAAAACGGACTCTGAGCACAGCTCTTATGATGCTCACGTTGGCCAACCTCCCGCGTAGACCTGCGATCTAGCGGGTCGCCCCCCAGGCAGGGCGACTTTCCTTCGAAACGCAATCCAATTTGTCTTGTAGGCGTCAAATGCTGCATGAGTCCGACGAGATCAAGGCAGAAACACAATGAATTCGCACACGAACGGATTTGCTGAGCGACTTGAATTGGTTCCCTAGGTCCCTAAAAGGCCTCGGATGCCAGTCTCCATCGCGCCAGCAGATATTCTCAGAAAGTTCTAGCTTGCATAGAGCCCAAACACGAAGATAATTTCGCGCATCTAGATTCCGGAATAAATCACCCGGCCCCGATATGGGCGTAACTTTCCCTGAAGGGCCTTTGGAGCCTCGGAACGGACGCAGAACACTCGATGAAAGCCTTCTCTGAATTTAAGCACGACCTGCCGGCCAGCATCGTCGTCTTCTTTGTGGCGTTGCCCCTCTGCTTGGGCATCGCGCTCGCGAGTGGCGCTCCACTCATGTCCGGCTTGATTGCCGGCATCGTCGGCGGCCTGGTCGTTGGCGCCATCAGCCGCTCACCGCTCGGAGTTTCGGGGCCCGCCGCCGGGCTCGCAGTGATTGTGCTCACCGCCATCGACGAGATGGGAAGTTTCGAAACCTTCCTCCTGGCCGTAGTCATTGCCGGTGCTATTCAGGTTGCACTCGGCCTAGCCCAGGCCGGCGTGCTGGCCTATTTCTTTCCCTCCTCCGTCATCAAAGGAATGCTCGCCGGGATCGGCCTGCTGATCATCCTCAAGCAGATTCCGCACGCCTTCGGGCATGATTCCGATCCGGAGGGAGACTTAGCGTTCGTTCAGCCCGATGGAGAAACCACACTCTCCTCCATAGGTGCCATGTTCGGCGACCTGTCCGCGAGTGCATGTATTGTCTCCATCACGTGCTTGGCCGTTCTCATTCTTTGGGAGACGGTCCTTACGAAGCGCCACCGTTTCTTCACACTCCTACCCGGTCCCGTTGCCGCCGTCCTCATCGGCGTTGCATTCCAGGAGCTGACGAGTCTTTTCGCACCGAATTGGGCACTCGCCCCCATTCACCTTGTAAGTGTGCCGGTGGCTGCCAGCGCCTCCGAATTTCTGGGGCTACTGAAGCACCCCGATTGGTCTCAGATCACCAACCAAGCTGTTTGGTTTACGGGAGTCACGATGGCCGTTGTGGCTAGTCTGGAAACCCTGTTGTGTGTTGAGGCCACCGACAAGCTCGATCCTCAAAAGCGCGTCACCCCGACCAACCGCGAACTCATCGCCCAGGGCATCGGCAACATGACCTCGGGAGCCATCGGCGGAATACCCGTCACCCAGGTAATCGTCAGGAGTTCGGCCAACATTCAATCCGGCGGTCGCACGAAGCTCTCAGCCATCCTGCACGGCGCCTTTATGTTTATCTTCGTCCTGGCGCTTCCCGGACTATTGAACCTGATTCCCCTAGCCGCCCTCGCCAGCATTCTCTTCGTCGTCGGCTTCAAACTCGCCCGCCCGGCCACATTCGTCAAAATGTATCGCCTCGGCATGGGACAGTTCCTCCCGTTCACGATCACGGTTATCGGCATTGTCCTAACCGACCTCCTGACCGGCATCGGCATCGGCATGGTCGCCGCCATCTTCGCCATTCTGCGGGCGCACTACCGCAACTCGCACTTCCTTCATATCCAGGAGCACGACGAGCACGGCAGCCCGCACGAGGTGAGGATTCGACTCGCCGAAGAGGTCACCTTCTTGAATCGAGGTGCCGTTCTCAAAGCGCTCAAGTCCATTCCGAACGGTTCGGAAGTGACGATCGACATGTCGCGCTCGGTCCATATCGATCAGGATGTGCTTGAGATCCTCGCTGATTTCGAAACCGCCGCCGAGTCGCGAGACATCCGCTATCACCGAATTGAAGCCGAGCCAAACGAATTGCAGCCAAGTCGTGCTCCCCGCAAACAAGAATCCGAAGCCATAACCCAATGAGCCCTACCCAAAACGCCCAAAGCCAATCTGCAATGACGCCTGCCCGGGCGCTCGAAATACTTGCAGAGGGAAACCTCCGCTTTCGCGAAAATCGGCCGATGGCCCGCAATTTAACGCAACAGGTCAGCGACACTTCCGCAGGTCAATGGCCCTTTGCCGTGGTACTCAATTGCATTGATTCACGAACGTCGGCAGAGCTGCTTTTTGACGTTGGTATCGGGGACATTTTTAGCGCTCGAATCGCGGGCAATTTCATCAACGAGGACATCCTGGGCAGCATGGAGTTCGGTTGTGAAGTTGCCGGCGCGCGCTTGATCGTCGTGATGGGTCACACCCACTGCGGCGCCATTAAGGGTGCTTGCGACGACGTACAGCTGGGGCACCTAACGGGTCTGTTGGCCAAGCTAAAGCCGGCCCTAGCCCAGGTTTCCGAACCCTCCGACCCCGCCCAACGCTCATCGGGGAACTCGGGCTTCGTCCAGTCCGTTGCCCGCAAGAATGTCGCATTGACCGTGGCGGCCATACGAGAGCAAAGCTCAATCCTTAATGGTCTGGAAGCCGCAGGATCGATCCAAATCGTGGGATCCATGTACGACGTTGAAACCGGTGCGGTCGATTTCCTGTAGCAAAGCAGTAGCGCTCCCGATCGCCGCTCAAGTCTGAGCCTGAGCGCTCCCAAATGACCTCCAATCCTGCCGATTGGGGCCTTTGGGCGAGGGGAATCCGACAGTTCCAGGGGTGCCGAGCACCGCGGACTGAGCGCTGCGTGAGTTGGAAACAGCCCTATGGGCAGAGTTTTGGGTTTTTGCCCGGAGCTTGGTGTGGTCGCAAAAAAAACACCTAGCTAGCGGCAAATTCATCCCATCTTTGCAATTGACCCCTAGCCTCCCGCGCTTCCGGTCAATTTCATAGGCGTTTCCAACTTAATGCAGGAGTACCCCGATAATGAGTCCCGTTTCGAATTCAGCCGCATTGCTCGGCTTGGCGGCCGCAATTTGCCTTTACGGATGCAATAGCACCGGGATCCCATCACGAGCAGAAGCTCGCCTCGAT
>JAJDES010000630.1 GCA_029259675.1 Planctomycetota bacterium | reverse complement strand
AGCTGGCGGACTTGACGCACAGGATTGTTGCGGCCGGCACGGGCACCACCTCGCAAACCGCCGTGGAGCGTTTGCTTCCAGCTGCGACTCATCGTTTTGAGAACAAGAGCGGCAACACTTCTTTGCAGCGACTCATGGGGGGCGAGGTTGACGCCGTCGTGATGGATGGGCCCGCCGCTCAAGCGTTGGTAGACGCAAGTGAAGCGCGGCTACGTCTGTTGGATGAAAGTCTTGGGGGCGAGCGCTACGCCCTGGTTTTGCCGCAGGGGCAAAGCTCGCTGCTGGCCGAACTCAATCGCGCCCTGGCGCAACTTGAGCAAAGCGGCTTCCTCGCGCAGCTCAATCAAAAGTACGGACTGACGACGGCCGACCCGCGGCACTGACGGCAATCGAGTTCGAGTGCGTTGCGGCTAACGCAGCCAGTCGGGCAATCCGGCCACGCGATAGTCGGGTGGCGGCATGTCGAGCATCGGTGCTCCGCGACCCTCACTAAGTTTCTTGCACTGGTCTTCGAAGCCCGCCCATTCCGCGCCCGGGTCCTGATCCGGCGCCAATTGCTGCGAAACGAGCAAATAAGCCTGAAGCTTCGGGTCGAGATTCGAGCCCGCGGGTAGGGCCCAGAAGCGCACCACAAAGCGATCACCGAGTTGCTCACCATGTTTGAGCTGCTTTTCGGCTGCCCGCACCTGGCGCAGGAAATCCTGCGGATCCTCGCACGCGAACCACTTGGGCTTCAGGAAGGTCGGGTCGTAGCCGTGCTCCACAAACCAGCGCGCCTCAACCGGATTGTCGTGACCAGGTGAACGCAGCGGCCCATCCTTGGGTTTTTCGCGCAGGGCCACCTCGGGTGTGACGAAGCCGTGGCGATCGTAAATCGTCAGGTCCGATTCATAGGCCACGGCTCCGATGGCGCCCATGGCAACGGAGTCTCCAGGACCGGAGACCATGGCCAGCGCCCGGCCCAATACCGCCCAGCGAATGCCGTTGTCGCGCTGCAATTTCCACTGGGCGTACTCGCTCTGATACTCGGGCTTGTTGTGCCTAAAGTGGAATTTGGCACGCACGGAGTGAGCGACGGGGTGCACGTCAAAGCCCGGCAAGGCTCCCAGCACGATGGCCCCAAGGCCGAATCCAAAGCGCAGGAATGTCGGTTGGATTGCAGTTAGCCCATAGGCTCCCAGCAAAGCCGAAAAGGCGAGTCCGGGCACGAGGAAGCGACCGAAGGTCATGAAGTCACCGCTAACCAAGCTGGCGTAGGCGGCGAAGCCAAGTGGCAAGAGCGCAATGGCCAAACCAACGCCACGTCCCCGTTTGATGGCGGCGGGAATGGCCAGGAGCGCCAAGGGCAAGGACAGGGTTGTTAGGTATTGAACCGCAACGTAGTCGAAGCCGCGCAAAAGGCGCGGCCCGCCGAAGGCGACTTTGGAGTGAACGGTCGAGCTGAAGAAATGACCGAAGGTTTCGATGCGCCAAAAAGAATACAGCCCGTAACCCAGGGCGAGGATGCCGAGCGCTTGGATCGAGGGTTTGAACCAGCGCCGCCCATCGATTGCGCTAGACAAAGCAAAAAGCGCAAACAGCACCAGGGCCCAAAAAACTCCTTCAACCCTCAACATGGACATGCCCACTGCTAAAAGTCCCGCTGCAATGGGGGCCGGCCCGGCCCAGCGCAAACTCATTCGCTCAAAGCAAGCAAAGCAAAATAGGGCGAATGGGATTGTTTCCAGACCGCTGGAGGACCAAACCGCAAAGGGGGTGGCGCAGGCCAGAGCTGCGGTGGCCAGGAAGGCACTCAGGGCGCCGATTCCAGGCATGCGTTGCAGGCAGCGCCACACAAGGAACAGCAAAAGCGAGCCGCATGCGAACGCGGTCAGGGGCAACCAACGCTCAATGTTGTAGCCCAGGAAATCCAATGCGGCGCCCCAGGCCACCGTCAAAAAGTTGCTGTAGCCCTCCGCCGCGGGCTCTTCACCGGGATTGAAGCACAGGCCCAGTCCACGTGACCAATTGCGTGAGTAGCGGAAGCTGATGTAGGCGTCGTCGGCGACAAACCAAAGTTTGCGTACGAACCAGGCGTAGGGCAGCCAAATTGCGAGGAACAGCAACCGACTGGACGGCGACTCTTCCGGGGCGGGGATGACTTTGGGGGCAGTATTCAAGGCAACTTGGAGCGCTTACTTCGGCTGTGGAATTTTGCCAAGTTTGGCAAGCTTGCGTGCAATCAAGTTGGCTTTCAGTTGATGCCCAAGTTTGGTTGTGTGGACCGTGTCAATGAATGCGCCCCGGCAGGCTTCGCTGTTGCTTTCGAACCACTGCGCCATGTCAACCAAGGGTACATCGCACTCCGCGCTCAATTCGCGAATGTGCTGGTTGTGCTCCGCGATGACGTTGTAATTGAGCTGGTCCCCGGGCCCGAGTTTCGACTTCGGCTGGACGGGCATCGTGGTCAAAAGGCATTCGGCTCCCCGGGCGCGGACTGAAAGTATCAGGCTGCGCAAGTTGCGGCGGAATGGCAGCGACGTTTGCGGGTTGAGCAGCGTGGAGGCCGCCAGCTCGGGATCGACGCTGTGTTCGCTGACCCAATTGCCGATCGTACGACGCCTTTGAGATGCGAAGCGGAGCCGTGCATAGGCGCGGGAAGCGCCGATCAGGAAGCGATCGACTGGCGACAGGCCCGAGTCGCGCCACGGACGCCGGTAGTGGGTGTAATCCGAGCGGAAACCGGCGAAGAGGCGCGGTCGCAAGTCATTGGCGGCGTGATGGACGATCACCAGCTGCGGCTCGAGGTGTTGGATGTTCAGCTGATAATTGACGAGGGTTTCCGCGCTGGTCCATCCGGACACGCCGCAGTTGAGCACTTGGACTGCTCGACTTGTAAGCGGCTTGAGTTGGGCTTCCAGTTGAGCGGGGTACGCAGTGGGGCCGCCTTCGGTGGTGGAGCCGCCCAAACAGGCGATGCGCCATTGATTCTCGGCCGCGGGGCCGGTGGGGTGGTGCTTGCCGAAGGCGTTGGGATCTTCAGTCCAGCGTCCGTAACCCGTGTACGGGTGCGGGCCGTAGAGCGGGTGGGCTCCGCTTTCCGCATAGGACCGAAATGAGTCCATGCGCCGGGCCAGCTCGACATCCATGTGCTCAAGGACGCGCGCGGCAGTCTCCACAATTGCCAAGCTGACTACAGCGAGGATGAGTAGGTTGCGGGGGCGAACCAGGCGGCGATGGGCCTTTGTAGCCATGGAAGGCAAAATTGGGACGGGAACTTGTTGGTCGCAAGTTAGGGGCGCAAAGGAATGGCGCGGATGAGTTACCAGGCGGGGCGTGGGTAGCTAGATGACTCAGCCCTAGGGTCCCGCTGTACCTGCGGCGCGGATCCCGGGCCCCAGGCACCGATTTTCGACGCCAATTTTGGATTCGGGTTCACGCGCGCTGAGGATCGTGATCGCTGGGCGCGCGAATGGCAACGGGCGAAGGCCCGGCGAGCATCGCAGGCCTGGGACGCTTTGGGCAGGTTGTCGGATCGAGCACTCAATGTGGCCTAAAATTCCCGATTCGAGAACTGCCTAGGCACTCAAAACAACTTCCGAACCACATGGATTCTCCCTTTCGGACCCGCGCCAAACGGCTCGGATATAGTCTGATTAGGGGGATCGTATCCTCCTCTCCTCTCCCCACTGCCGGCGCGGCCCAAACTCTCTCCATTGGACGCGCGTAAGAAGCGGCCTCCCCAAAGCTCCCGCCCGGGGCTCGGCCGTCACTGCTTAATCTCCCCAATATGCGCCTTCACCCCACGCTCGTAGCGCTGCCGCTCCTGTTTGCTTCATGCGGAGGGGGAGGTAGCTCCTCCCCGGCGGCGATCGTCGTCGTTTCATCGGGGCCCGTTGACCTGTCGGTGGAGAAGAGCGTCGATCTGCTGGAGCCGCGCGAAGGCGAATCGGTGACCTACACCATTCGGGTACGCAACGAAAACGCTCTCGGCAGCGATGATGCCACCGAAGTTGTCCTGACGGACTCCCTGCCCGCCGGCTTGGACTACGAGTCCGACATCCCGAGTCAGGGCACCTTCGATTCGAGTACGGGCATTTGGACCGTGGGGACGCTTCCGGCGGCGATGGAGGCCACGCTGGAGTTGAAAGCGCTGGTGCTGGCGGGCACGGCGGGGACGACGATCACCAACTCGATCAGTGGCCTGGGAGCGACGCAGTCGGATTCCGATTCGAGCAACGATACGGCCGCCGTGGGGCTCACTGTTTATCAGGAGCAGATCCTGCTTCGGCGCGACAGCTTCGGTGTGCCGCATATCTTCGCGGACACCGACAGCGGAGCTTTTTACGGATTGGGTTACGCGGCTGCCCAGGATCGCCTGTTCCAGATGCATTGGCATCGACTGATCATCCAGGGGCGCCTATCGCAGTACCTCGGTCGCGGAACGGACGATGCCTATTTCGAACATGACAAACGCATGCGCATCATCGGCTACGCTCGCCATGCGGAGCGCGTGATTGCACTCATGGAGGAGGAGCCGCGCGAATTGCTTGAGGCCTATGCGGACGGCGTTAACGACTGGATGAACGATCCGGGGGTCGTGTTGCATCCGATGTTCGCCGCTACGGGATTTCCGCTTGAGCCGTGGACAGCGGCGGACTGCGTTGCTGTTTGGATACGCTTGGCGCGCAACTTCGGCGGCGCCGTGGGCGAGGGCTTGGGCAAAGCCAAGAACCTGAACCAATACGAAGCGGATGCGCAGCTTTTGTGCGGAGCTCCCGATGCCAATTGCCAGGATTTGATCGACCTCTATACGGAGCAGGTCGTTTACGACGAAGCGGCGGCGATGATGGTTGAAGCGGAGATCCCCGTCGATGTGCGCCAGGCCATTGACGACTACGCCGCTCAAATGGGGGTTACCAACATTCCACGCCCCGGACCCCTGCCGAACACGCCGAAGTTCAGCCACATGTGGGCGATTGGAGGATCGCACACACCCGATGGCAAGGCCGTTCTCGTGGGGGATCCTCGCACGACGATTCAAATGCCGTCGAGCTTTATCGAGTTTCACATGGTCGGGGAAAGCTTTGAAATGCGCGGAGTCGGCGTCCCCGGCTCGCCCAACGCCGTGGCGGGTTCCACGCGCGACAACGCCTGGAGCTTGGCGTCTTTGGGCGGGGATCAAGCGGACTTGTTCCGACTGAAAACGGATGCCAGTTGCCCGGATGGATACATTTTGGACGGCAATTGCATGGCCTGGGAATCCGAGGGAGAGGAACTCATTCTGATCAAGGGTGAGGACGCGGTTCCAGTGCCCGTTCGCGATAGCTACTTTGGTCCGCTTGTGAGCGACATCGTTATCGATCGCCAACCTGACGAGGAGTACTCGATCAAATCGATCCCCTTGTCGGAGCCGGAGCGCGACAGTTTCATCGGCTTTCTG
Organism: Planctomycetota bacterium; assembly: GCA_029259675.1. Lineage (GTDB taxonomy): Bacteria > Planctomycetota > UBA1135 > UBA1135 > JAJDES01. The sequence goes on along the minus strand of JAJDES010000630.1, from coordinate 1,049 downwards.
CGCATGTACCGCGCAACGGATTTGTTCGAGTTCGGCGAGGCCCTGGAAGAATGGCGCTATCCGCCGGCGAACGTCCTCTTCGCAGATTCCGGCGGGCGCGTGGGGTGGTGGGCGAATGGCGCCTTTCCCCTGCGCTCGAGCGCTTCTCCCCTGGGTGGGATGATTGCCCAGGACGGAAGCAGTTTGGTCTACGATTGGATGGATGTGATCCCGCACGAGTTTCTGCCGCACGTCTTGGATCCGGCCGACAATCGCCTGTTCAACGCCAATCACGCGCCGGTGGGTTCCTGGTATCCGCTTCCCATTCGCTTTGGAACGAATTCAACGGGAGACAGCGACCGCTCGCGCCGGTTGCGCGAGCTGGTGACCTCCAAGCCGGATTTCACCGTGCAGGAAATCGAAGATTTCCATCGCGACACCATCAATCCCGCTCGACGGGATATCGTGCGCTTGGGGATTTACCTGCGCAATATCGAGCTCACTCCCTTCAGCGGCGATGCGGACAAGTCGCTGCGCGAGTTGGAAGATTGGGCTGCAGCCGGTTCGTTGCATACCGCGACGCATCGCGGTGTCTTCTTGGCGGAGTTGCTCGACATCAAGTTCCGCAGCCAGGACCTGCCCACGGTCACAAGTGTGTACGGAGGCTCCAACGCGGGCTTGCACAACTTCCTCAAGGAGAAGATCGAGGAGATCAACACGAACGGCTCAACCGAAGTGGAGCAGGAGCTGATTCTTTGGCTCGATGAGAGGATGGCGGAGGCGTGGCAATTGGCCAATAGCCTTGCGGGCCCGCCGTCGGAGTGGTTGAGTTTCTACGCGGCGGAAGTGCAGACGCTCAAACCCCAAGCTTGGACGACCCTGGACGGTTTGCCGCCCTTGGCCGACCCCGCGATCTCCGTGGGGCCCGTGACGTGCGTGGACAGCGGCACACTTTTGTCCCAGGCCGGCCAGGCCTACACCCAGGTTGTGCGCGTCGGGGTGGAAGACGGGGCCACTTCCGTATTGGCCTTTGAACAATCCGAGCATGTGCCCTTGGGCAATGGCACGCA
>JAJDES010000629.1 GCA_029259675.1 Planctomycetota bacterium | reverse complement strand
GGAGATCACAATGTCCGCGTCCTTACCTCGCTCCAAACTGCCCACGCGGTCGTCGTAGCCAAAGGCCCGCGCGGGGTGAATCGTCATTGCGCGCAGCATCGCATAGGAGTCACATCCCTGCCGCGCCGCCATGGCTCCCTGCAGGAAGAATTCTTCCTGGGGAATGATGCTCGAGTCCGTGTTCAGCGAAAAATTCGGCCCGCCCGAGTTGGCGAAGTGCCAGGCGGTGGGCTCGATGCGACCCGAACGGGTCGAATAAAAGTCCGTGGTGCGCGGCCCGTGATTTACGGGCATGCCCAACGAAGCGACGAACTCTGCCGCCTTCCATCCATCAAAACTGCCGTGACTCAATACGCTGCGCGTGTTGTAAGTCCGGCGCCACATTCGGGCCGTGGCGGCGGCACCCTCAACTCCCGCAGTGTGAATCAAAACGGGCAATTCGCCCGCGTGTACGCGCTTGAGGTTTTCGAGCTGTGGATCGAAACGGTCTTGCTTGAGCGCTGCAACCGCTTTGTCGTTGATGTCCTCTAGCATCCAACCGAGTCCCGCCCAACTGCGCAAAATGGCGCCATTGCGTCGATCGGGGTTGTGCGTTTGAGCAACTTTCAATCCGCCCGGATTGGCGAGCACGCTGGAATCGAAGCCCGAGTGAGTCTTCGACTTGTACAGGATTCCAAAGCCGCCCATGCCCGTTGCGCTGCCCGGGATGCCCAGCAAAGTGGTCACTCCCGCAGAACACGCTCGCTGAACAAGTGCGTTGGAAGGCACGTAGGCCGGAGTTGCGCTCAATTCCGCATTGATGTTGACAATGCTTGTGTTGACATCTCCCCAGCCGCCCGTGTGCACATGGGTGTGCAAATCGACCAAGCCAGGGTATGCCCATGCCTTCACACGCTCAATCAACTGATAGCCGGCAGGCAGCTCGACCTTCGGACCGACGTACTCAATTTTGGTGCCGCGCGTCACGATCAAGCCTCGTTCGAAGATTTGATCGGCATCGTTCATCGTGAACGTGCGCCGCACTTCAATCGCGTAACCGGATTGATCTCGCTCTAATTCGCGCACTTGCGCGGACGCATGCAGGGACCCGCCGCCTGCAGATGCGAGGGCAAAAGCAATCATGCCGAGGTAGAAACGCGCTTTGTGCCGGTCTCTCATCAGAATGCGCGCCTTTCTGCTGCTTCGGCGTCGTAAACCAATTGGCCTTCGATCCAAACCAACTCGACTGCGCTGCGCGGGTCCGCGGGATGACCGGTGATCACGACCAGGTCGGCATCCTTGCCCTTTTCCAAACTACCTACGCGGTGATCAATCCCTGCGGCGATTGCCGGCACGATGGTCAACCCACGCACCGTGCCCATTTCGCTGTCGTCAAAACCGTAGTGCACGCCCATGGCCGCCTGCAAAGACAACTCTTCCCCGGGCATTACCGGAGCATCGGTGTTGAATCCGATCGCCGAATGACCGCGCTGTTGGTACTCGCTGGCCATGCCGACAAAACGACCGTCGCAATCGATGCCGCGTCCTTTGTTTTGCGTGCATATCGAGCGCGGACCGAGAATCGCGGGAACACCCAGGGCTTCGGCGCGTTCGGCCGCCAGATAGCCGTCGAAGGAACCGTGGTCGATGTACACGTCCAAGCCCATCTCCTCGCGGATGATGCGCAGGGAAGCGTGCACGACTTGGTGGACTTGGGTGTGGGTGGCAACCTGAGTGTGCTTCGCCTCCAAGTCGACAAAGACATCAAACTGCGGATTGATCGGAAGTTCGGGCCCGCGGCCCTCCGCGTGCGCGCGCAGTCGCCGCGCGTAAGCGAGTCCGCGGCGCAGGGTGTCGCGGATGTGCCAGTTGAGGAACAAACGTCCCATGCCCCAACCCCAGCGCTTGGGGTTGTCGGCCTGGGCGATTTTCAACGCGCCGGGATCGCGAATGACCATCCCCGCGTAATTGTCCACGCCCGTCTTGATCAAGATGCCTTGACCGCCGACCGTCGTCGCCGAACCGGGGATGACCAAGGCCGAAGTCACTCCACCGGCGAGCGCGCGCATCAAGCTTGCGTTCTCAGGGATGATTGCCGTGCTGACCCGCAGCCCCGGATTCGCCTGATAGATCGGGCCGTTGATGTCAAAGCTGCCGCCGATGTGGGAGTGCAAGTCCACTAAGCCCGGGATCACCCAAGCATCGCCCACATCGCGCACGTGATAATCGCTCGGAACCGCTCCTTCGCGATCCGGCTGCACGGCTTCAATTTGACCGTCGCGCACCAGGACCAGGGCGTGATTGATCACGGTCGGGCCTTCGAGCGCCGATGTAATCGCCTTGGCGCACCGAATGGCCAAGCCCGGGCCGCCGACCTCACCCGCCGCAACGGCAAGGGGGTCTTGGGCAGTTGCGAGCACTCCTGGAAGGAGCGTCGCGGCTAGGGCGAGGCGAGCGAGCATTACCAGGCGCGACCTTCCCGCGCGTCGTAAACGTCTTGCCCTTCAATCCAAACGCGCTCCACGACGGTGCGCGGGTCGGCGGGATGTCCGTTGACCACCAAGATGTCGGCTTCCTTGCCTACTTCGAGGCTCCCGACGCGATCGTCAATTCCGGCGGCCTCCGCGGCGATAATCGTCAAGCCGCGCACCGTTTGCATCTCGCTGTCATCGAAGCCGTAGTGCACGGCCATGGCGGCTTGAACGGAGAGCTCTTCTTGATTGATCGTGCTGGGGTGCGCATCGGTATTGAAACCGATCTTCGTGTGCCCCAACTCCTGATAGCCCGCGTGAATGCCCTGCATGCGCTCGGGATTGCTACCACTCCAATTCACCATGGGACTCCAGGGCGAATCAAGCGTTCGCGGTCCGACGATGGCATAGACGCCTTCAGCTTCTGCTATCGGAGCCACGCGCCAACCGTCGAAGGTTCCGTGGTCCACAAAAACGTCGATGCCCAGCTGGCGCTTAACCAGCATGATCGTGCGCAGCTCGACCTGGTAAATTTGGGTGTGGGCCGACACGGCCACGTCACCTTTAACCAGGTGCAGGAAGATTTCGAATTGCGGATCGACCAGCGGCTTGGGACCCTCGCCGGCTTCGTACGCAATCCAATTATTGGCGTAGGCAATGCCGCGCTCAAACGTGTTGCGGGTGTGCCAGTTTTGAAATGAGCGCCCGGGGAAGAGCGGCCCCCAGCGTTCGGGGTTGCCGGCCTGGGCCAATTTCATCGAGCCCGGGTTGCTGATGAGGTTTTCTTCGTAGCGTCCGAGACCGGTCTTGAGCAGCACTCCCTGGCCGCCGATGTTGGTTGCCGAACCGGGAATGAAAAGCATCGACGTGACGCCGCCGGCCAATCCGCGCATGACCCATTCATTGTCGGGCACAACTGCGGTCGAAGCGCGCAAGCCCGGGTTCGTCAGGTAAATCGTTCCGTTGATGTCGTTGACGAAAATACTGGTCGAACCGGCCTGGTGGCTGTGCAGCTCGATCATGCCCGGCATCAACCAATTGTCACCGACATCGACGGACTCGTAGTCAGCGGGCACTTCGATCTCCGCCTTGGAGCCGACAGCTTCAATCAAACCGTCGCGAACGAGCACAACGCCGCGATTAAAGACCCCCGGCCCCGCCTGTGCGCAGGTCAAGACTTTGGATGAATGAATCGCCAATCCCGGTCCGCCCGGAGCGCCTGCCGCAGGTTTGCTGTCGATCGTCTTGCCGAGAACGTTGGCGACCGCACCAGGTGCTGCGTTTGCGCCGCCGGAGCAAAGACCAACGAAGAATAGGGCCAGGGCGCCCACAAGCTTGGGCGCGTGCTGCCTTTCAGCTTTGTCTGACATGGCAAAGGAATTCGATTGCATGGTGCATTGATTGAATTGGCGAAGTGCGGCCCCATGCGAGGCAGCAGCCAGGTTGCGACTGCGCGAAAAGATCCTCAACGAATCACCTCGCGGCCGCGAACCCAAGTGCGCAATACGCTGGTTGCGGGCGCCAGGGGCGGGCCGTCTATCAAGAGCACATCGGCGTCGAGTCCGGCGCCGAGACGACCCACTCGATCGGAAATGTGAAACATGTCCGCTACGTCCGAGGTCAAAGCGCGCAGGGCTCCCTCGGGACTCATTCCCTTCGAAACGGCGAAGGCAGCCATATTGGGCAACTCGATCGCACCTTCTTCAGCGGCGGATCGAAAGGCCACGGGAACCCCCGCAGCTTGCAAATCCGCATAGCGGTTGTAGTAGCGGAGGCCTTCGTCAGCTTTGCTGTACAAGACTTGCTGCACCGGCAACACGCCGGCAATACCACTTTGGACTTTGTCCAATACCAGATCCAAGCCGGCTGCCCCGTAAAGGATCGGCTTGATTCCGTAGGCATTGAAAGCCTCGACGCAAGCGAGGATTTCGTCCTCGCGGTCGACTTCGCAAACGATGGTTCCGCTACCGTCCATGGCCTTGCGAAACGGCTCGAGCCCCTTATCCAATTTGGGCGTGCGCGGCATGCCCCGGGGCGGACCAGATACGTCTTCCAAGCGACGAACCGGACGATCTGCGGTGGGGAACTGGTCGCTGGTGCGCTTCGCTTCGAATTCCTGCGCCTCGCCGCCCGTCAAGCTGACGCTCCCTTTGAACTCTCCGTGGGAGGGCTTGCCCTGCAATCGAACGGCACCCTTGGTTCCAAAACCATGCAGATCAATCTCTTTGTCCGCGAAAGATCCTTTTAGCTCGATCAAGCGCTCGGACAGTTCACTGCTGCGCAAATAAGCCTCAACCTCAGCGCCGTCCAAGCGCATTTGGAAGCGAATCGACGCCGCATCCAAGCTGCCTTCCCAAATACCCGTGACGGGGTCGGCTTCGGGTTCCTCTTCCTCGCCCTTTTTCTTTCGCTTCTTCTTTTTCTTGGAGTCGTCCTCGTCCTCTTCAGCCTCTTCGTCGTCTTCGTCCTCGTCTTCCTCTTCGTCGTCCTTCTTCGAAGCGGACTCGTCCGGCTCGGGCGGAGTAGCCTGCCACTGCGCGAGCTCTTCTTCGTACTCGGCCCACTTTTCGCGATAGTCTGCGGCCTTGGCCAGCAAAGCTTGAACCATCTTGCCCGAGTCGTAACGGTTGGGACGAGTCCAATTCACCATCAACGTTGCGGGATCGGAAACGATCTGGCCCTTGAATTCTGCCGCCGCCGGCTTGTACGCCGTCATCTGCAATCCAGAGGCATTTCCTCCGCGGGGAGTGAGCAACACGGTTGTGATTCCGGCCTGGGCCACCCTTCGATCCACTTCATCGCCGGGCGCGATGATGCTCGACATATCAAAATCGGTGTCGGGAGCCCGCATCGAACCGTCGAGTCCGAGGTGACCCATGGCGTCGATCATTCCGGGCATGGCAGCCCGGCCCTTGATGACCAAGGAGCCAAGCGGGTGCGAAACACTTTGACCCACCTCGCGGATGACTCCGCCTTCCATGAGCAGTTGCCCCGGTCGCAGCACTTGCCCATCACCGATGTGCAGCTCCTCAACCTCCAGCACCACAGAATTCGATTCCTGGGCGGACCACATACGCTCGCCGCCAACCCAGGTCGCGAGCACGCTGGAACCTGCCTGCATCGGCGCGCCGTTCATTACAACCAAGTCCGCATCCTTGCCCGCGCTCAAGCTACCGACGCGCTTGTCCACGCCCAGGATTTCTGCCGACGAGAGCGTGATCGATCGCAATGCCTCGGCCGGACTTAGCCCACCGCGCAAAGACAATTGAGCGGCGAAAAGCAAATCGCGAGTGGAACCGTTGCGAGCCAAAGCAAACTTCACCCCGGCTGTCGCAAGGGCGGCGGGTACATCAAACTCAGGCCATACCGCATCCGGTGATTTGCCCCAGTTGCGCGCACCACTGTTGGGAGTGAATGGAACGCGGAAAATCACGGGCGTACCGGAAGCGGCCAAATCTGCCGCAACGTCTTTGGCGTCCCGACCGCCTTCAACAATCAAATTGAGCTTCTTCTCGGCCGCGAAGGCCAACAGGGATCGAATCTCTCCGCTGGTTTCCGCATTCATGCGCCAGGGAGTGCGCGCGTCAAGGTGCTTGCGCAATGCGGCGCTGATTCCCGGACCGTACTCGGCGTCCGCCGCGGCGCGCGCATCAGCCGAGTCGCCCTGTGCGGCTCCCAAGAGTTCATCGAGTGCGACAAATGCGCCCATCAATGTGCGCGGCAATTGCGGCTTGGCGTAACCCATGCCCACATCAACTGTGGCCGGAACGGGCGGCACCCAGTAACCGGGTGTGCGTCGCGCCTCGGAACTAATGGCTCCGTGCAAACTACTCTGTGCAGACAAGATGCGAGAAGCGCGATCGTGACCGGCAAGCTTCACAACGGCTCCGCTGCCGGCGATCAAGCGTCCGGAAGCCGGATTAATGTAGGCGGTCGTGATTCCGCCCGAAAGCGATGCCAAGTTGTGCGCGTAGAAATCAAAACCGTCGAGCGCGAGCAGAGTCGGGTCTGCCGTGCGCTGGGAAGCCACACCCGACGCGTAGCCGCTGTCTGCGGAAACGAATCCGGGCACGATCACGGCATCCGGACCGTAGTCCACAACGTGTGCTCCGGGCGGAACGAGCATGTCGGCTCCGCCGACGCGCTCTATTTGCCCGTCATTCACAAGTACGGAAGCACCGCCTTCGAGCACGACTCCGTCCTCGACCAGGTGCGCCGTGCCCGCCTTGATAACGACCAAGTGATGATCGTGAACGGGCGCTGTGAGTGCGGTTTTCCCGGAGGCGGACACAGCCAGCAAGGCCGCGCCAATTGCGGTCAATCCCAAGTGGGTCCAACCCGAATGCGCGCTGCTCCCGCGGGGCGAGTCGGCGGACACACGGGATCGTGAACTGCGCGTGGTTCCCAGAGCCATGATCACTCGTCCTCGTCTTCTCCACCCTTGGAGGTGCTGTCTTTGTCGGTTTTGGACTTCTTGTCCTTGGCACTCGACTTCTCGTCGTCGCCATCTTCTTCATCGTCCACAACGGTCATGGGTTCGGCCATTGCGGGCTCTACACCTTCATAAAGGTGAATGAAGCGCTTGTCGTCGCCGCGGTTGTAAGCCACGCGACCCTCAAGCACGACGTGCTCCACATAAGAGTTCACGCTGAGCGGGTCACCCGAGAACAGCGCGACATTGCCCAGGGCGCCGACTTCCAAACTGCCGACTTTGTTGCCGAAGCCAATGATCTCGGCCGGAATCGTGGTTACCGCTTCCAAAGCAACTTGACGACTCAAACCCAACCCCTGGGCCAAGGCAGCTTGATACCAAAGCGACCGGCTGGTTGAGTTCGAAGATGCCAGTGCAAACCGAACGCCCTTCTCGTGGAAGACGCCGGGAACGAATGTCTCGATCTCTTCGCCCGTGTAGGGGTCCGATTCGATGTGCACCATGCTCGAACTCAGCACGACCGGGACGCCGGCTTCCGCAATGACGTCGGCGGCCTTCCAGCAGGAGCTGCCAAGCACCAGCGTCGTGCGTGCCAGGAATCCGTTGTCGCGTGCGACATCGAGGGCCAGGTGAACTTCTTCCGGCCGACTGCAGTAAACAAAGGCGTTCCAGCGACCTTCGACTAGTTCGAGCAGCGGTTCGCGCTTCTCGTCGATTTCAGCGCGCGGAATGAGCTCAAGCCCGTCCACCCGCCAAGCGGTCCCGCCCATTTCGCGGCCTTTGGCCTTTTCGCCCTCATATTCGCGACCCTGATAAAGAGCTTCGCGGCGAGCCTTGTCGCCACCGTCGCGCTTGTCTTGAACGATTTCTTCAAGGTACTCGCGCAGTTCGCTGAACGCTTCGCGCAGGGCCTGCGCCTGAGTGGCCCGAGACTTACCTCGCTTGGGAGAAGCCGAGATCGCAAGGCCGAAGTGGCCGCGCATCATCATTTCTTCCACCGTCATGCCGATCGGGCGCACCACCATGCCTTGGCCGGCAATCACGCACTGCGAACCCTGTTGCAGATTGACGGCCACGATGCCGTTGCGAAGGCAATCTTCGAAGTAGAAGTTAACCGGATCTATCGAGTCCCGAATGTTCAGGAAGGGCGCGACGTCAACCGACTCGTTGGGGCGATCCATGCCGCGCGAAGACAAGGCCTCCACAAAGCCGGGAAAGGCAACGAACTCCGGCCCACCGACAACCGGCGCATCCCATGGGGTTTCGAGCTCACCGCGCTTGCCGATGGCCGCAATACGACCGTCTTGGATCACGATGACACCGTCCTCGATGTCTTCACCGGCCATGGTGATCACGCGACCGGCCTCAACGACCAACTTCTCCGAAGCCGGTGAAGCTGCAGTCGCCCCAAGGGCGGTCCATGAAAGGGCCAAAACTGCACAGACCGACTGTGCCGCTAAGCGGGAAAATTTATAGATGCCGAGTGTTCTCATGACGAACAGTCTTCGGAGGTTGGGGTAGTTGCTGCCGGTAATCGCTGACCTCAACACAATGTTCGCTGCGCCGAAGCGGAACGTGGCTTGCCATTGAGGAGCTGAATGATTTGGATCGAAAAGAGCGCTTTGCCCTAGGAATCTTTGCGCGGATCGAGCACGAGCTCTCCGTTCAGGATCACACCGACCACGCGTGAGGTCGGCAGGAAGGGGCGACCGCTCCACAGCACCAAGTCGGCATCCTTGCCGACTTCGATACTGCCCAAGCGATCATCGACACCGGCCATGCGAGCCGGATTGATTGTTGCGGCGCGCAGAGCAGCCTGAAAATTCAAGCCGCCGCGCATCGCCAAGGCGGGTTGTTGCGCCAAACGACCCGCGACATCACGCGTGCCGTGACCGGAGAACGCGAAGTTCACGCCGAGCTCGTGCATCTCCTTGGCGGCGCCGAAGGTCAAAAAGCCTCCCTCGCGTCCGACTCGGCCATTGAAACTAAACGGCGGAAAAACCACGCCGATCTTGGAGCGCACTAGCAGGTCGGGCTCCTTCCAAGCTTCAGCTGCCGCATCAACCCACATGTGGGGGATCTTGAATTCCTCTTTGAGGAAGATCGCCGTGCGGATGTCTTGGGTTAGCCAAGCTTGAACCGACATCGGGATTTCACCCCGCATCACGGCTTGCAAAACGTCCGCACCTTCAAAGTCGCGCTCGGGATCCGACTGCGCGGCGATGGCGTCGTAGAAGCTCTTGCGGAAGATCCATTCGACTCCCATGCGCGTCGCCGGGCGGCGCACATAAAAGTTTTGAGGAGTGCCGCTCGCAGGCGTGTTGCCCATCGAGGGTTGCGTGCCCATGGATCCGCGCAGGGCCGCGTCCTGCTTGACCAGCCGCGCTTCCAACTCCGGCGCACCGCCGGTTTTCACAACGCAACTGAGCCCGCCCATGACGTCGTTGTCGGGGGGCGAAGCCAATACGGCCGTGACGCCGCTGCGCAATTCGCGATCCCAACCCGTATGGAAGAAGTCGAGACTGTCGCTGACGCGCATCCAAACCGCCGCTTCGGTGGATTGCTCAACGGCATCGGGATGAGTCACCAAACGGGCGCCCAAATCGATCATGCCGGGCGTTACAGCGAAGACTTCAATGGTGTTCTCGTCATCCGAGTCACTTTTTGAATCGTCGCCCCCCGGAGCACCGACCACGGCGGCAATCTTGCCGTTTACCACGCTGATGACACCGCCTCGCAACGGAGCGCCGGCTGCAGTGTGGACTTCGTCAGCGCGAATCAACCACTTTTGAGCTGCGGGAGTCGCAGCCGCGGGCTCCGCAACAGCGGAAGTCGAAGCGTCGAGGCCGGACGCCCCAAGTGCCAACTTGGCGGGAATGGAGTGATAGCTCAGTGAGCCCGCGATGGCCGCTAGTGATAGAACTCCGATGTGGGCCATGCCGCTTGTCGAATGGTTCAAAACACGATTGGGGGAAACCGCTGTTGCGGACTTGAAGCTGAACATCACTGCTGGCCTCCGTGTACTTGGGCGCCGTCGATCCAAACGCTCAAAACTCGACTGCTCAGTTCGAGCGGGTCGCCGCTCCACAGCACGAAGTCGGCGTCTCGACCGCGCTCGAGTCGACCCACTCGCTTTTCGACGCCCAACAAGTCGGCAGCCGTTGAAGTCATTGCGGACCAGGCCGCAACGCGCGAAAGCCCTTCGCGCAAGCACAGGGCAGACGAAAGTCGCATGCTGTCCGGACTGTTGCCGGGCGCGTCCACTCCGAATGCCAAGGGCACGCCGGCCTTTTCGAGCAAGACGACGGACTTCAGCGCGCGCAAATCGGAACCGGGCCTAAACGGCCCGACAATGGCCGCCATGCCGCTGGCCGACATCGCATCGGACTGTTCGCCGGCGCGCGTCGCACCCCGAATGGCACCACTCAGCTTGTTCTTGGTTGCAAAGGCCAAAGCTCGGCTTACCTCGTGCCGCTCCCAAGCCTCGATCAAAACGGGCAAGCGACCGGCCTGCGCTTCGCCAACATTGCCTAATCCGGCATCAAACTCGGCCTGCAGGAACTCGACCAATCCGCCCCAGCTGGTCGGCGCGCGGTCATAGTGCAAAGCTCGGGTTTGCATCGAGATTCCCAGGTGCGCCGAATCGGAAAGAACCTGCCCGCCTCCGGTTTTGACAACGGCTGTTACGCCGGCAATGACATCGGAGCCGTCGGGCGCCAACAGCATTGTCGTGATGCCCGATCTGCGCGCCTTTTCAAAATCGCTGTGATCGGGATTGAAGGCGTGCACAAGCTTCGCCGCCGGCAGCGCGGCTCGAGTTCCGTCGGTAACTTCCGAGCGGCCGCCGCTTTGACTGTGGGAAGCAACCAACCCCGCGCTCAACCAACCCTCGTGCTCAAAAACGGGGATGGTCGAGGCGATATCGATGTCGGCTCCCACCGCGCGAATCTTGCCCTCTTCCACGACCAACATTCCGTTCTCGATCACCTCATGGGGACCGATGAAAATCTTGTCCGCTTTGAGGGCGAAATCCGCAGATTGAACGCGAACTCGGGTGGACGGTTCGTTGGTGTTCGAGCCGCCCGGCACAACGGTCGCAAGGGCAACCAAAGCAATTTCAGCAATCATTTCGGATGCCCTTTCTTACGGCTCGATGATCACTTCGCCGTTTAGCACAACAAAGCGGACTTGGGTGGATGCAGCCAGGGGCTCTCCGTTGAGCACCAAAAGGTCGGCGCGTTTGCCCACCTCAACGCTGCCCAACTGATGGCCCATGTCGAAAGTTTCGGCGGCGCCCAAGGTGAGCGCAGCAAATGCCGTTTCGGCGTCAAGCCCATGGCCGACGGCCATCGCGGCCAAAAGCGGTAGATCGCGCGGATTGGGTTGGCCGCCGCTGCCAAGCAGCACCTCGACACCTGCATCATGCAGTCGACCTGCCAATTCCAAATTGTGTGCGTCAAACTCGCTCTCGCGGAATGTGCCCAGGAGCATGGGCCAGACCATCACTGGAATATTGCGCTCTGCCAGATCTTCTGCACAGCTCATCGCTTCGGACGCTCCAGCCAAGATCATTCGCAAGCGGTCGAAGCCCTTGGTCTTTTTAAGCAAGCCACGCAGTTCTTCGGCTCGGTGCACCTCGACAATCAACGGCAGCTCGCCATGCACCACGCGCGCCATCACTTCCTTGTTTGCGTCGAAGCGAGGCTCGCGGGGCTTCTTGTCTTCCTTGTAGCGTGACTCCTTGAACTTCTTGCCCTTCTCTTCGGCCTTCTCAAGGTCTTTGTCGCGCTTCTTCTTGGCGCTCTTGAAGTCCTTTTCCAGCTTCTTGACCTTCTCCGCGATCTCCTTTTCCCACTCCGCCAACTTGATCTCGTACTCGACCCAGGATTCGCGGTAGCCGAGGCCGCCCTCCAGTTCTGAGATCAACTTCTCTACTTCCGTTGCGCGCTTGAAAATGTCATCGGGACGACGGTCGCGCGTGATGCCGAGACTGGCAGTGAGACAGGCGTCATTGAGCAGCGCCAGTTCTTCGCCCTCCAAGTCGGGGTGGTTGCTAACGAGCGCCCCGACGCCTCCGATGTGTGAATTGCTCGCATCTTGAACCCGTGCGCTGGTTACTCCCGACCGCAGAGCCTCCATGCGAATGTGATCTTTGGAATAGGTCTCCAAGCCGTCGATTGTGCGCGTGCTCGGGGAAGCTTTGGCGTCGGCTGAATCGAACGGCAGCCCGAGCGTGGACCAAACGTCGATGAATCCGGCACAAACCACATCGCCGGAGATCTCGCGTGCGCCCTCGGGAACTTCAAAATCGCCGCCGACGGCGGTTATCTGTCCGTTCTTGACGAGAACTCTCGTGTTCTCGAGCACGGCGCCTGGCCGTGTGATTAATTTCTTGGCTTGAACCACCAAGACCTCCACCTCGGCCTCTGCGAGAGGCTCGGCCGGCGGCGACTGCTCGGATTCTTCATCCGCAAGCGCCCGGAAAGCCGGAGGGGAAGGAAGGGACGGGGACGCGCTGGGGTTGGCCAAGCTGACGCAGAGCGCCAGGGCGAGCGTGCTCGCGTGCATGATTCCTCGAGACAGT
>JAJDES010000628.1 GCA_029259675.1 Planctomycetota bacterium | reverse complement strand
GTCCAAGACCCGCTGCGCTAACGGCCCTATCGCTAAATCTGGGACGCTACAAAGGCCTCGACGACTACTTGTTGCTGAGCATTGCCCAACTCGGCGCCCCCCGCAGCGAAGCATTGGACTTGATCGTTGCAAGTTCCGTTCGCGATCACTTGCGCTACCAACCGGACTCCACTTTGCGAGCGGCTTGCCGCGCCGCCGGAGCCCTCGGTGACGGTGAGGCCGTCGGCTCCTTGATAAAGCTCCTGAAGCACAACAACACGGAAGTCCGCAGTGCGGCCAATGAAGCTCTAGTCCTCATCGGCGATCGCCAGTTGCATGGGGATCCGGAGGCCTGGGGGCTTTGGCATCGCAAGGAGCTCGCCTGGTGGAAGGTTGAGTCCAGAACCACCTTTGCAAACTTGCACAGTCGAGATTCCGCAATCGCGGCCCAAGCCGCTGTTGAAATATCCAAGCATCGCCTGCATCGACGGCAATTGGCATTGGAGCTCGAACGCGGCCTCGAGCAGCGCGATCCAGAACTCGCAAGACACATCATTGGCGTCCTGGGCCAAATTGCATCGCCCCATTCGAGCGAAAAGCTATTGGAACTCATCGAGCATTCAGATGCCGAGCTGGCCGGAGCCGCCAGAGACTGCTTGGCTCGCATTATGGGACGCACACAACCGCGCCGCTCAGCTATCGCAACTCACCCCTAGAGCATGTATCCAACGGCACGCCGACTGGAGCGCCGACTGGAGCGCCGACTGGAACGCCGACTGGGACGTCTACTTCGCTGCGCAAGCTTGCGCACACCGCCGATCCAGAACGGGCGCAAGATCAAGTCCATACTCGAACTGGCGCTTGGGATGGATGGGAAAGATGGCTCCAGGAAAAACTTTCCAGTTCCCAAGCAGTCGTCCGAGAATTGAACTGCATTTGGAGCACAAGGCGGTCTCGGACTCAAGGCGCCGGCTACCGCGACTCGATTGGTACAAGTGGATCCCCACCACCCCAATAAGGTCATGCCCCAGCCCAAAAAGTATCGTCGTAGGCGGAAGCTCATCAAGCCGCGCCTCCAACTCAAGTTGGTGTGTACCTTTGCCGGTATTTCCATGCTGGCCTTTTTGCTGCAATACCTGTTACTGGCCAAAGAGCTGGCACATTTTGCCAACCGCTTGCCTTCCGGCGGTGAGGAGTTGATGGCCGGAGCTCCGGAAATGTTGTCGCAAGTGCTCATCACTTCCTTTGGAGTGCTTTTGCCGGTCATCTTCACCGTGGGCATTTTTGTCACGTTTCGCATCGCCGGCCCCGTCTATCGCTTCGAGCAGTACCTGGGACAAATTCAAAGCGGTGAAGCTCAAACACCTTGCAGGCTGCGCAAGGGCGATGAATTGACTGAACTGTGTGAAGTGATCAACGCAGCAACCAAGCCCCTACGCGAGGCCAATATCACGCGAGCCCAGGCGCAACTCGAACCTGAGACTCACGATCATGCCGGGGAAGAAACCATGGGCATGGAGTCAAGACGCATCGCAAGCTAGGCCGCCAGACCACGCAAGAGCCCCCCCCATGTCCCTGCGCTCCAAGATCATTCTGGTGCTTTCACTCGTCGTGGGCATCTTCGTTGTCGTCGACAACGTGATGCAGCGTATTGTGATTTTCAACGGCTTTGTTGAGGTCGAGCAAGCCTCCGCCAAGACCGATCTCGAGCGTGTTTCCCAGGCTGTGGAGCATGAGCTGACCACGCTGACAAAAAATGCTCGGGGTTGGGCCAATTGGAATGAGACCATCCATTTTGCTCGGGGGCAATCGCAGCTCTTTGCTGAAGAAGACCTCGGAACAAGGCTTTTCGATTCGCTGGGAGTGGACTTGCTGTTCCTGTGCGACGCCCAGGGCAAGGTTCTCTGGAGTCGTATTTTGGATCCCTCCAACGGCGCCAATTTGCACCTGAAGGACTTTCCAACAGGCTCCCTTTCACCGGCACATCGCCTGTTCCCAAAGGATGCCGAGCAACCCGTGGTGCAGGGCATCCTGCCCACCGAAAAAGGTCCCCTGCTGGCCTGCTCCCAACCGATCGGTTCCAACTCGGATTCTCCCCTGGGCACGCTCATCGCAGCGCGCTTCATGGACGGAGAGTGGGCTGCGGCGCGCAGTGAGCAACTGCAAGTGCCGTTCGTCGCCTGGCAACTCGACCGGCATGAATTGGAGGACGAAAGCGGCGAGCTGCTCGATGCCATCACCGGTTCCGGCGATCCCGTAACACGTCCGGGCGAGGACGGTGTGCTTTACGGGTACGCGAGCCTCTCCGGTATCGACTACGCGCCGGCCGTTATTCTGCGCACCCAAACCGATCGGACCATCACCGCCCGCGGCACCCGCTCCATCAACTACGCTTTGCTGTCCACGCTCGGCACGGCCCTGTTGATCCTGATTGTTTTGCTGCGACTATTGCAAAACATCGTCATTCAACCCTTGAGCAAGCTCACCAGCTTGGCCACGGCGATCGGCAAGACCGACGATACAAGCAGGCGCACGGGCATTGAGCGCGAGGACGAAGTCGGACAGCTTTCGCACGAATTTGACAGCATGCTTGAGAAGCTGGCTGAATCGCGCCAGGAAGTCGTGCGCACCGCGCGCTTGGCCGGCATGTCCGAAATTGCCACGGACGTGCTGCACAATGTGGGCAATGTGCTCAATAGCGTCACGGTCTCGACCGGCCTTCTGATGAAGCGCACCCAGTCCCTGCCGACCCAAGACCTCGATCGCATGTCGTCGGTACTCGACCAGAATGCGGATGACCTCGGCCGCTTCGTTACAGAGCACGCACAGGGCAAGCACTTGCTGCCCTTCCTAAAAGAACTCAATCAGAACTTTCAGCAGCGCCAGCAGGACATCGCGAGCGAAATCGCCAACCTATCCCAGGGAGTGGAGCACATTGCCGAATTGGTCCGCTCCCAACAGGCCTATGCCGGGCGCGGTGGAGTAGAGGATTACGGACAGCCGTCTGAATTGCTGAACTCCGCCGTTTCCATCTGCCGCAGGCCTGGAGATGAAACCCGCATCGAGTTCGTTCGCGAATTTGAAGAGCTGCCCGATGTTGCCCTCGATCGGCAAAAGGTGCTTGAGATCCTGGTCAACTTGATCAAGAACGCAATCGACGCTCTCGACGAATGCGCCACGGGAGAAAAGCGCATCCGGCTGCACATCCGGCGCTGTGAGCAAGACAAGTTGGAACTGGTCGTGGAGGACAATGGAATCGGTATCGATTCCTCCGAACTCACCCGCATCTTTGAACATGGGTTCAGCACCAAATCGCACGGACACGGTTTCGGCTTGCACGCGTCCGCCAATGCCGCTGTGGAAATGCGCGGTCGACTTTTTGCCGAAAGTGCAGGTCGCGGCGCCGGAACAAGATTCGTGCTGGAACTCCCCTTCCGCACACGCCCGCTAGTGGAGGCCGCCTGATATGGAATCGATTCGTCCCCAGAATCGCCGCATCCTCGTTATTGACGACAATGAGTCGATCCGTGCTGATTTTCAAAAGATCCTCGCACCTGTTGCCCAGGCAGCGGAAAGCTTGGATAGCGCCCGCAATGCCTTCCTTGGCGAGCCGGAACCCACTCAAGCGCCCAGTGCCGCAACCAATCTGAATTTTGAATTATCCTGCGCCAGCCAAGGTCAAGAGGGGCTCCAATTGGCCCGCCAAGCCCTGGAACAGGATGAACCGTTCGGAGTCGCTTTCGTCGACGTGCGCATGCCCCCAGGTTGGGATGGAATCGAAACCATCAAGCACCTTTGGAAAGAAGACGCTCGCCTGCAGGTGGTTATTTGTACCGCCTATGCCGACTACTCCTTCGACGAGATCATCGAGGAACTCGGTAGCTCCGACCGACTGCTGATTCTCAAGAAGCCCTTCGAGCCCGTGGAAGTCAGGCAGCTGGCCGGCGCCCTGTGCGAGAAGTGGAACGTCGCCCGAGGCGAGGAATCCCGTCAAGCATTGCTGTTGGAAGCCGAGCGCGAAACCCGCGAGTACGCGCTTTCGCTGGCGGAATCCAACGCCGCTCTGGAGGAAGCGCGGCAACGCGCTGAGGCGGCCAGCCAAGTGAAATCGCAATTCTTGGCCAACATGAGCCACGAAGTGCGCACACCGATGAATGCCATCCTCGGCTATCTCGATCTGCTCTTCCAACCTGGCGTGGCCCCGAGCAAGCAACTTGAGTACACCGCAATTATCAAATCGAGCGGCACTCACTTGCTGAGCCTGGTCAACGATATCCTCGACATTTCGCGCGTCGAGTCCTGTCAGTTGCCCACCCACTACGGAGAGTTCTCACCCGCCTTGCTGGCCCAGGAAGTGGTCGAACTCGCTCGCAACGACGCCGTCAACAAGGGTCTCGAACTGAAGTTCGAGTGCCGCGAAGGCGTGCCTACGATGGTTCAAAGCGATCCCGTGCGCATGCGACAGATCCTGCTCAACTTGATCGGCAACGCGATCAAGTTCACCGAGCAAGGCGAAGTCCGGCTGTTGTTCGAGTCCGGTCCTTCGGAGCAGGAAGGCATGACCGATCTGATTTTCTCGGTGCTCGACAGCGGCATCGGAATTCTGCCTGAGGATCAAAAACGCATTTTCGACCTCTTCACCCAGGTCGATGAATCTTCAACGCGAGCTTCCGGCGGCGTCGGCCTGGGGCTATCGATCTCCAGTCGCCTGGCACAAATGCTGGGTGGCGCCATCGAAGTCGAAAGCACGCCCGGCCAAGGCAGCACCTTCCGCGTGAACATACCGGCACTCGTGCCCGAGAAGCGCAGCCTTTCAACCGAATTGGCCCCCAAGCCGGAGCCCTCCAGCCCGACCCCCACAGCCCTGCGCGGCCGCGTACTTCTGGTTGAAGATGTACCCGTCAACCAAATCCTGATCGCCACAATCCTGCGCAAGACAGGCATCGAGGTGGAACTCGCCGAAAACGGCAAGTTGGCCTGCGACAAAGTCGAAACGGCGATCGCAGACGGCAATCCCTTTGAGTTGGTCCTGATGGACATGCAAATGCCCGTCATGGACGGCTATGAGGCGAGCAAGCACCTGCGCACCCAGGGCATCGACGTTCCGATCCTGGCCCTGACCGCCCACGCCATGGCCACCGATCGCGAAAAGTGCCTCGAAGCGGGCTGCACCGAATACCTGACCAAGCCTGTGGACCGGCGCGAGTTGCTACTTCTGTGCGCGCGCTTCTTAGACGAAGGCCCCCAGGCCCCCCTACCCGCCGACGGTGAGTTCAAGCGCGAGCCCAGTTCCAAGCCGAACTGAGTTTCAACATGCTCTTCGGTCATTCGGCCCGCCCGAGTGCCCGCCCGAGTCGGTACCTATTCGCTCCGGACTTGCGCCTGCGTAAACGCTCGCCTAGGCCATGCCGCCGTCAACCGATAGGACCTGGCCCGTGATGTAGGCAGCTCCCTCACTGAACAGGAAGCCCGCGGCCTCGGCCACCTCCTCGGGCTGGCCGATGCGGCCCAAGGGAACGCGCTGCAAAGCTTGCTCCAGCTCCAGCCCCTCGAGCATGTCCGTGGCGACGTAGCCGGGTGCAATGCTGTTGACCGTGATGCGCCGCTTGCCCAGTTCCAATGCGAGTGAACGGGAAGCCGCCATCAAGCCCGCCTTGGAAGCGGCATAATTGCTTTGCCCTCGGTTGCCGGTGAGTCCTCCGACTGAGGAGATGCAGACGATTCGGCCGCCGCGGCGCAGGCGCACCATCGGCATGATCAGGGGCTGCAGCACATTGTAAAAACCATTGAGGTTCGTGCCGATGACCTGATCCCACTGCTCCGACGACATCGAGGCCAGCGGAGCGTCGGCGGTGATACCCGCATTGAGCACCACTCCCCAGGGCGCTCCGGCTCGCTCGATTTCACCCTCGATGCTGGCTCGACAAGCAGCGCGATCGGAAACATCAAAGGGCATCAATCGGGCCGAACCGCCCATGGATTCGATCGAGGCCATGACTTCCTCCGCCGCCCCTTGGTTCGACCGGTAGCCAATTAACAATTCGAATCCCTCGCGAGCCAAGCGCAGCGCAATGGCGCGCCCAATGCCCCGACTTGCTCCCGTGACCAGTACTCGCTCACTCATAAAATTCGCATTGCATCGGGACCGCATTAAATCCGTGCCCACAGCGCTCTTGGCCGAAAACAGAAACGCGCTCACCCGCAGCAGCCCCATTGCGCTGGCGCGAAACAAGCCGGGCTCGACGAGCGGCGCCTCGGGCACTCCAAGCGTAAGTCACCAAGACGACCAACGGCCGTTCACCCGAAGACGAACAGCCGTTGTGCTTGATACTAGGCCACAAGTGGCCGCACTCTGACTTCTAACCGAAGTTCTTCTCAGCGAAATCCCAATTGACCAGGCCCCAGAAAGCCTCGACGTACTTGGGACGCGCATTGCGGAAGTCGACGTAATAGGCGTGCTCCCAGACATCACAGGTGAGCAGCGGGGTCTTGCCGCTGGTCAAGGGGCAACCGGCATTGGGCTCCTGGGTGATGTCCAAGCTGCCGTCGGCATTCTTGACAAGCCAGGCCCAACCGCTTCCAAACAGCGTGGCGGCCTTGGTGCTGAATTCCGAGACGAAGCCCTCGAAACTGCCCCACTTGCCGTCGATGGCCTTACCCAAGGCACCGCCGGGAGCCTTGCGGCCCTGGGCGCCGAGGCAATTCCAGTAGAAGGAGTGGTTGTAGTGTTGAGCCGCGTTGTTGAAGACGCCGCCGGAAGATTTCTTGACCACGTCCTCGAGCGAGGCGCCGGCAAACTCGGTGCCCTCAACCAGCTTGTTCAAGTTGGTGACGTAAGCGTTGTGGTGCTTGCCGTGGTGGAACTCCAGGGTCTCGGCCGAAATGGGCGCAATGGCGTCGGCGGAAAAGGGCAATTCGGGAAGAGTGAAAGCCATCAGCTTGTGTTTCCGTTGGCGGCCTGCGCCGGTCCACTGGGACCAAAACGCAAGGGCCGCGGTTTCTCTAGGTGTTTCATGCAGTTCCCTCGGCTCCGTGCGGAGCGCAGCGAGAGGGGGGCGCGGACCCCTGGCGCACATGCGCCGACCGCTGCCGGGGATTATGAACAAGTGCCCCACACCCCACAACCGAATCCGCTCCTCGCGAGAGCTTTCCCCCATGCGCGCTGCGGCCGGGTCCCCAAAATCGCGCTTCCCTGGCCTGGGCCGGACTCAGCTGAGACCCGCTGATCGCCCCGGTCGATGCGCTCGCCAGGGGCGAAAACGAGCTTTCCTCGGATCAATGCATGGCCGTGACCTGGCTCGGGACGTGGCCCGGGGCGGGCCCGCCACCCCAATCATCACGCCGGCCGCGCTTCT
>JAJDES010000627.1 GCA_029259675.1 Planctomycetota bacterium | reverse complement strand
TGCCTTGCCACCAAGCCCACGAGAATATTGCCGGCAACTCTTGTTCGGCTTGCCACGGGGAGAACGATCCCGTCTATAGCGGCAAGCCGATCGTCCGCAAGGATTGGCCGGATCAGGGCGGATTTGATCACTTCAGCCCCGGACACGGTGCTGACACCGTCTCGGGGCTCTGTAATAAGTGTCACGATCAGGAGGCCACTGCGGCCTCGAAAATTGTGTCGACCGTGCCGATCCCTGTTGATGGTCAACAGCTTTGCCTGGATTGCCACGTGGGCAAGAAGGAGCGCTTCCACTGGCGCTAAGTCCAGGTTCAGGCGGATTTTGCTGCGCGCTGACTCAGCAGAGCGAATCCGGCGAGTGGCGGTGGAAGTCGCCCCTGGGGCGGCTGTGGCGTCGAAGTGAAGCGGGCGGTGATTGCAATGCCGCAGGAGGGCTGGTACCCCTTGGGCCAAGGCTCGCGTTTCTCCCGCAAACAATGCCCTCCCCCGATCCGTTGAAGATGCCTTCTCCTGGGTGTCCTTGCCCAGCCCCAGCTCGGACTGCGCAGCTCACAGCCGGCTACGGCCACCAGGCCCCACTCCCGATCTCGACCCCATGAAGGCTCTCTTCACCGCCGCCGCCCTGATTCCGATTCTCCTTCCAAGCTGTGTGAGCATGGAGGGCCCTCCGAGCTTTGACGCCAGCTTTCAAGCTGCCAGTCAGTACAACTTTCGCGGGGTAACGCGCAATGCGAAGAGCGTTGTCCAGATGGACGGGGTGGTTGGGCTCACCTCGCCGGATGGCGGCGTTGTCAGTGGCGGATTCTGGGGCAATCTCGATGTGAGCGACAATACGGGCAAGTCCGCATTTCCCGATGGAAACGGCAAAGAGTTCAGCGAGATCGATTTCACAGGAACCTACGCGCGCACCTTCGGCAATTACTCGCTGGCCTTCGGCTTGATCAGCTACAACTTTCCGAACTTGGTCGGCCGAAGCACAACTGAGCTCTTTGCTTCTGGCACCTACGATGCCCACCACCTGTCGCCCACGCTCACCGTCTTCAAGGATATTGAGGAGACGGACGGCTACTACATGACCGCCGGGATCAGGAAGGGCAGGGACCTAAGCGACAGCTTTCGCTGGGATGCCGGGCTATCCCTGGGCTTCATGAGCGGAGATCAGTCCGACACTTATTACGGCGCCGGAACCGGAACGGGCTTTTCGGACCTTACGGGTTCGGTCACGCTCAGCCATCGCTACAGCGACTACATCACGCTCTATGCGACACTCGCGGGTTCGACCGTAATTGACGGCGATTTCAAAGATTCGTTGGATCGAGTGAGAATCGACGAAAACAATATTTGGGGCGCTTTCGGAATCGGCTGGAGCTACTAACGGCTGCGAATTTGGCCCAGGACTTGCGGGGGGCGGGTCTCCTTGTGTCCCCTAGGTTCGGAACCGCCAAACAGCACCTGACCGGGCTCTGTGGATTTCCGCGCGAGCTGGATCGAGTATGCGGGAAGCGCACCGGCGGTTTTCACACCTGCCTAGACCAGCTTCTCCACTTGTGAGCTCGCTGAATGAGGCCGGGGGGGCTGCTCACCGCCGGCTTGGGCAGCCCAAAGCCATTGTCATGGCTTCAGCTTGCTGAAGAGCGAGCGCCGGCCAATGCGGGGAGGGGGGCAACTTTGTGCCGTAGGCAAAGCGCGCAAGCCAAGCGGGCGGCAGTCGATTCCGTGTCCTGGAGGCGTAAGGGGTGGATTATTGGCCGCCCGAACTTGCCTTGAGGGGCCAGCGATCAGGTCCTACATCGAATAGCATTCGCCGTCCCGCCAAAATGCAGGTTCCTTGCTAGAGTCCGGCGCGGTTTCGACGCCGCCGGCGGCAGGGAAATTCAGAAGCCGGATACCATAGGGGGCTCCCCACAGCGACTTTGCCGACACTCGCGCGTCGGCTCGCGAATCCACCCGGGGGGCACTGAAGGAGTTAGACATGCAAGCAAGCCAAGCGCTCGCTCTGAGGGTCATCGCGACAGCCATTCTCGTATTCAGTTCGGGCTGCGGCTCCGATGACGACGATTTTTTTGCCCCCTTCAATGCGGCTCCTACGGTGAGTCAGGTTTCCGTTATGGACACCAGGGTTTCCCCGGCGCGAATCCAATTCACGTTGGCGGATCCCGAATCGGATCCGGCGGATGTGACGCTGCTGTTTTTCACGCCGGGTATGGCCACACCCCAGGCCCTGACGCTGACCGGTACCACCAGCATTTCGCAACTCGACACGACCGATACTGGGATGCTGCACGAGCGGATGTGGGACTTCGATAGCGATCTGGGCTCGACGTTCCAAGAGGGCTTCGAAGTGCGTGTGGATGTTGTCGATGGCGTGCAAAGCATCCTGTCTTCGGCCAGCGTGACCAACGTGATGCTCGGCAACGATGCTCCTATGGTGCGCGAATTTACAAGCTTGCCGACGGATCCCAGTGGGGCCCAGGAAGTTGTCTTTGATGTCGCAGATTCGTCCGACGACTTGGTCAACGTGCGGGTTGAATTTGAGATTGTCGGGACGCAAGCGGGATTCGAAAGTTTTCAAACGGCGACTCCGGTGGGCGGCCTACCGGCAAGTGGGTTCGCCTTTGAAAATGTTCCGGCGCCGCGCGATGGAACGCTGCTGACATTTGCATGGGACACGGATACCGATCTCGGCTCGGGCGACTTCGAAGTTCGGCTGCGAGTAACGGCCGTGGATGACTTGGTCGACGGCTTCGGTTTGATTTCGGGCAGCTTTGAAGTGGACAACAACGTGTCTCCCACGGCCTTTGTCAACGAGTTGCCCTTCCTCAATAATCCCGACGCCCGGCGCGGTATCCCCCTGCGCTTTCAGGTTTCGGATCCCGAATCGGACCCGGTTGATTTCTTGCTTCAATGGCGTCGTGCGGGCGGTACTTTCCCCGAGTTGCCGACATCAAGCGCCGAGCTTTTGCTCGCCGCCGCCAATCCAAAGACGCGACAGGCACTGCAGCTGGCAGCTGAAATCCCGGTTGCGTTCGGAGGGCAAATTCAGCTCTTGGAACCCAGTGAGGACCCGGATGGACGCAAATTGCGCTTGCCCGAGTTGCTTAGCTCCGCCAGCGCTTTAAATCAGTTGGGGCTCGTCGGGCGCGAGTTGGAAATTCTGCGACCGACAGTGCCCGAGCCCGGCGGTCTCGCTTGGGAATTCGGAGTGCCCGTTGATGCGATCGCAGCCGGCCCCAACTCGGCCTTGGTCCTAGAGAATCTTTCGGGTGCTTGGGAGCTGGGTGAATTTGACTTAAGCACCGGGAAAGAGCTGCGTCAAATTGCCACCGGAGCCACAGGCGATCCGATTGCCCTGGCACCGGACCCGGCTGGAGGAGCCGTGCTCGTCTTGGTTGACAATGGCAGCAATTGGTTCCTTTTCAGGGTCGTGACCGAAGGCGCTACCAGCGGAACTCAAACTTTGATTTCGCCGCTCGGCCTTCCGGTGGCGGGTCGAGCGCGCGCGCTCTTGCCTTTGCATCGGGGTGCATCACTGGTGAGTGTGGGCACTTCCCTTCTTCAATTGGATTACGCAGAAGGCACGGACAAGCGCGGTCGCGTTCTGTTCGACGATTTCATTACGCCCTGGGGACTGGCAAGCGATCCGGTGCGCCCCGACGTCGTTTATGTTGCAGAGCGAGGCAATTTGGCCAGCGCGCTGTCCTTCGGCGCGTTGTTCGAAGTCGACCTGCTGCGGCGAACTCGAGTCGAGCTGCCGACTTCTGGAATCAGCATGCCGAGGCCGCGCGCCATGCATCGCGTTGGAGGGCGATTGATCGTGTCCACTGATGCCAACCCGTTGGATGGAAGTGTTGAATTGCGCGCACTGGAGCTTGGATCCGGTCAACCGCCCCAGGTGCTGGCAAGTGGATTGAGCGACTTGGGCGGCATTGCGGGCGGCCAAGCGGGTTTGTTGTTGGCGACTATTCCCGCCGGCGACTTATTGCTGGGTGGAGGCGTAGCCCAGCGGCGCCGAATTGCATCCTTCGATGCTTCTACCCAAGTTGTCGAAGTGGAGGAGAGTTTCGAACCTGCACTTGAGGGCGCTCCATTTTGGCGAGTGCGCAGTTCTGAGACGGCTTTGATCGCCGATCCGAAGGGCACGCCCGGGCGCTTTGTGTGGGATTCGAGTGATGTGCGCGGAGGTGGTGATGTTGTCCTGCGCGGTATTCCGCTGGATGGAGACCCCGGCATCGGCATCGAAACTCAAACTCCGCGAACGTTGCGGGATTCACTGGATGTGCTTCCGCGCGAGCTCGGTGGCGAGGAATTGACCCTCGAGCCTTCGGCTTTGGCGACAGCAGACTTCAACGGCGACGGACGCCTGGATCTTGTCAGCGCCAATGTTGGCGGCAATGACTTGCGACTCTTTCTTCAATCGGCAGGCGGCGAATTCCAAGTCGGCAATCGAGTGGATTTGGGCGACGGCGCCTTGGTCGATGACGTTCAGGTCGCAGATCTCAACGGGGACGATTTACCCGATTTGGTGGCCGGTCAAAACCAACTGGGCGATGTGCGCATCTACCTCCAAACCACCACCGGCCCTATGGGCCCGGACTTTGGCCAGTTGCCCATACGTTTGGGCGGAGGCGGAACCACGGATGGTCCCCACCGGGTGGCCCTGGGAGATTTGAATGGAGATGGCGGGACCGACGTCGCCAGCGCCAACTCGGGTAGTCAAAACTTGACTCTCTTCTTTCAAGGAAACCCGGGCGTTTTTCCAGCTTTGCCGAGCGTGGATCTGGACAACGCTCCGGATCAGCCCCAGGCAATCGACTTGGGGGACTTCAACAACGACGGTGAGTTGGATTTGCTGCTGACGGTTCGCGGAGCTGATGAACTGCGGATCTATTTGCAGCAATTGCCGGGCGAGTTCGGCCCCTCGGCCGACATGACCATGGGCGGCGGAAACAGTACTTTCCAACCCAGCGACACGGTGGCCTTTGATGCGGACCGCGACGGCGACTTGGATGTTGTTACGGCGCTTGAGGGCGCGAATATGCTGGCGCTCTTCATTCAGGATGTGCCCGGCTTCTTTCCGCTGACGCCAACTTCGGTCTTCGGCAGCGAAGTGTCGACAGGGGGCCCAAAATTCTTGGCCGTTGCAGACATCGATGCAGACGGTTTGGTGGATCTGATTTCGGCCAATCAGGTGGGCGACAACTTGGCTGTATTCAATGGCCGCCCCTCCGGCGATTTCGGCCCGGAGCCGGAACTCCTATTGGGCAGTTCGTCCTTGACCAAGGAACCGAGGGCTTTAGCGGTTGCCGATTTCGATGGTGACGGCGACGCGGATCTCGTGTCAGCCAATGCCGGCAGCGACAAGCTCGCGTTCTTTGCGCGGGCAAGTGCCGGTGACTTCGGCCCGGGAAGCAGGGAGTTGCTCTCCAATCCGCTTTTGGCGGAATCTCCGAATGCGGTCATTTCGGCGGACTTAAACGGCGACGGCAATCTCGACCTTGCCTTGGCCAACCGAGAGGAAAGTCACGTCTCGCTCTATTTCCAAACTACGGATGGCGTCTTCGATCCCCAGCCGGGTGGGCCCATTGGGCAGGGAATGCTCAGTGGCGTTACCGGAGTGGCGGCCGGCGACTTGGATCAAGACGGTCTTGTGGACCTCGTAGCAGCGGCAACCGGTGCCAGCGTTATTCTGCCCTTCTACCAAACAGAGCCGGGCATTTTCGCTGCGGACCCATTCGGCCCCTTGGGTGGCAAGGCCCGCACAACACGGCCGCGTGATGTGATCTTGGGCGATATGGATGGAGACGGTGATCTCGACATCCTTTCCGCGAATACGGGCAGGTGCACGATTGCGCTCTTCAGGCGCCGGGATGACGGCAGCTATCCGAAAACGACGACCCACGTATTCGGGGGCAAGCTGATTTCTCGCGAGCCCGCTGCACTTGCCGCTGCAGAATTAGACGGTGACGGCGATCTCGACGTGGTCTCGGCGAACAGAGGACTCAAGGCCAACGGCGTCGGCAGCGGTGTGTCCGTATTTCTGCAATCCTCACCCGCTTTCTTCCCCACCGTGCACGACCAGTTCTTGCGCGGATCGACGACCACTTCAGCGCCGATGGATGTGGCTTTGGCCGATTTGAACGGCGACGGCCTGGTGGATATTGCAACTGCTCATCGGTCCGGCGCGGAACTGACCTTGCACTTCCAAGAGCAAGCAGGTTCGTTCTTGAACGAGCCCAGCGTTGTGTTGGAGCGCGAAATGTCCTTCGAGGAGTTCCGACCGATTTTCGCGCCCAGCGGCATCGTGATCGGCGATATCAACGGCGACGGGCAAGTAGACGTGATGGCCAGCGATACGGGCAGTTCATCCGTGCTGCGCTTCCTCGGCAACGGTTCGGGTGATTTCCTCTTGGATTCAAGGGGGCCGTTGCTCAGCCCCGTGCCCAGTTCGGTTTTGGTGGGTTTGGCCGCGGCAGACCTCGACGCAGACGGCGACTTGGATCTAATAACGGCCGATTCACTTGGCGGCGCTATCGGCGTCTTCTTCGGCGGACGCTAAGAGACGGGAATCAAATTCAAATTCGGGAGCTACACATTGAACTTAACTCCTGGTGGCAATGCTGCCGAGAGCCGAGCGCGATGTGTATGGAAGTTGTTGTACGGTCGCGATTCGAGTGCACCCGCTCCTTTCAAGCTTTTGCTGCTTTCGAGTCTTGCTTGACGCATTGGATACCACTCACCTACAAATCACAGCGGGAGTGGCACGGATGGTGCCTGGCTGAAACGCGGGTTTCGTGGCCTTGTCTAAGATCCGTTGAAGAGTCACTTGTTGTGCAAACTCATTTCGGTAGTCGTGCATGGAAGGGTTGCGCGAAGGATCAAGGCTACTTAGCAAAATGAAGACAGACAGGAAGCGCGTGACCCACAAAACTTCCTACGCCTCAAGCTGCCTGCTCGCCCTTGGTGGATTGATCTCCGTCTGCATTTCATGCGCAGACCAATCTAAAGCGACTGATGAAGCTTCGACCGGTGCAAATACGGTCCTCATTACGCTGGATACAACGCGCCCGGATTACATGGGCTGTTACGGCTTTGGGGGCGATTTCACTCCCAATATTGATGGACTAGCGCGGGCAGGTGTGCGCTTCAAGCTGGCCCTAAGTTCATCATCAGTGACGCCTGTTGCTCACGCGTCGATTCTAACGGGTCAGTTTCCATACTCGCACGGCGTGCGGGTTATGTCTGCCGGCGGCGGGTACAGGTTGCCGTACAGCAGGCCCTACCTTGCGACGGAGCTTAAGCGAGCGGGCTACTACACGGCGGCTGTGCACAGCGCATTCCCCGTCTCATCCCACTTCGGGTTTGAGCGCGATTTTGACTCATTCCAAAGTTGCGAGGGGAGCATGAAGTCGGATCAGCGCAAAGGCTTCGATACCTGGGACGCTGCGGTTTCCCAGCGACGATCCGACGAGACAATTCAATTGGTCCTGAATTTTTTGCCCGAGTTGCCGGAGCCCTTCTTTCTGTGGATTCACTTGTGGGACCCCCATGACAATAAGCTCATGCCCCCGCAGGCTTTCATGGATTCATTTGAGTTCTATGACTTTGAACCATTCGGAAGCGTTGCAAAGTTGTATGCGATTGAAATGAATTACATGGATGCGCAAATCGGCCGGCTGATTTCCGCAGTCGAGGAGTCCGAATTTGAGCGCGAAGTATTGTGGGCTCTAACTGCCGACCATGGCCAAGGACTGGTTGATGGGTTGCGAGATCACCAGTGGTCCAATCATCGATTGGTGTATCAGGAGCAGATTCAAGTCCCTCTGCTGTTGCAGATTCCCGGTGTCGCCGCCGGGGGTGTAATCAATGAGTTGGTGCGAACCGTGGATTTGGCGCCAACCCTGTTGGATTACTTAGGCGTAGCGCAACGCGATTCTGAATTGGAAGCGAATGGAAGGGGCGGCGTGCTTGAAGCTATGGAAGGCCGTAGCCTGCGCGAATTAATCGAAGGCCGCCCGACTTCAGTGCGCGTCGCCTATGCAGATCAAATCAATGGTTACGACCGAAACGCAAGCATGGTGGCCAAAAGACCAAAAGCAGCGTTCCTGCATTGCTTGATTGATGGCGATTGGAAATTGATATATCGACCTCATTCACCTGGCACGAGCGAGCTGTTTAATTTAGCTGCGGATCCGGATGAGCTAGACAATTTATTTCTTGCCGAAGTTGGGATCAGCAAGCGGCTGCTGGAGGATTTGGCCGAACGCGACCCCTGGGTGCTGAAACCGTTCAAGGGTGAAGATGTAGATGAGG
>JAJDES010000626.1 GCA_029259675.1 Planctomycetota bacterium | reverse complement strand
CCTCCAAGTCGTCCGTGGCGACGGCTTCCAAGAACGCCTTGACGCCGCGACCGAACGCGCGGCTCTCGATGCTCGCGCGGGCGAAATCCGAACGCAGCCACTCGAGGAACGCGGCCTTGCCGTTCTGCTCCACACGTTCTTCCACGATCTGGCGCAGCACTCGTTCGAGTCCCTGGCTGGGTTCCGCCTGCAGGTCCTCGACGGGCAGTTCGATGCGCAGGGCCACTTCGCGGTAGATGCTGGCCGGTCGGTCGAAGGGGCACTCCTTGGGCGACAGTCCGACGAGAGACGTGGCGAACCCCTCGCTCCAGGCCTGCTCACGGAGGCAGTGCAGGAAGTGGGTCTTGCCTCCGCCGAAGGGTGCTTGAATCAGCTTGAAGGTGGAGTTCCTACCCGAGGCCTTCATGGGACGCAGGTATTCGTCGCGCAGGACCTGCAACAGTTCACCCGTCGCCACGTTGACCTGGCTGGCACCGCGTTCGGGTGGCTGGCCCGTCGTGCCCATGCGGTCCATTATGTGACGTGCCAGATCCGGAGTGATTGATTCGACCATGGTCATCAGGAGGTCTCCGCGCGGGTGAAGAACACCGTTAGCTTGAACTCGCCGTCGCCTTTCTCGTCCTCGAAAAAAATTGTGCGGTTCTTCTTGGTTGCTGTTGTGCCGGTCGCTACGCCGAGATTCATGCGCCAACCCTCGCGGCGCAGCATTCCCGCGCTGCGTAGGCTCAGCACGTCGAACGCGAAGCGTGCGCGGGAGTAGCCGCGATAGTTGCGTTCGCTGGGCTCCACGCGGAAGGCCGAGGGCTGAAGCTGCAGCGCAAGGTGGGGCAGGAAGTCGAGGATCTCGACGCGCTCTCCGTTGCCGGCGCAGCCCGCACCGCAGGCTGCGCGCCAAGCCCTTAGGCAAGCGTCGAAGAAAGGCTCCGCGCGGAATCCCTTGCGCATCGCCGCCAGCGCATGACCGTGGGCGTTCATGATCGCGGCCGCATCCGCTTCGCAGGTCGCGATCGGTTGGCGTGCGAAGCGCAGCTCGGCATGGCCTTTTGTGCGATCGATCTGCACGGCGAAGGGCGGGATGCGGACCTCCACTGGCTCATCGCGGCTAAGGACCCGCAGCTCGAGATCGTGTGCCTTGCATGCTGCAGCCAGGTCCTTCGCGAGCCGCTCCTGCATGTGGCGTTTGCGCTCGTCGAGCTCGTCACGGATCTCCTTCAGGACCGCCACGCCGCGGTCAGCGACCGGGAGGGAGCGAATCTTCGCCTCCACCTTCTTCAGGATGGCGGGCAGCTTGGTCAGGTTCTGGTAGATCTTGGGTCTCGTCAACGGGCCGAACGCCGTGGCCAGCTTGCTCAAGGCCTGGGCTTCTACTTTCCAAGCCGATTGGGTTTGCGCCACGCGCTGGGCGGTGGGTAGAGCCACGTCGTCAGAATTCGTCGGAGCTTTGGTCGTGGTCACCTGTGATCATTTTGTTGTAGGCCGTGGAGGATTCTGCCTACCTGCTCGGATCCAGGAAGGTAGCGTGTGTGAGATCTCGCTCCCGGTATACGATGCTGGCGGATAGATGGGATGAGAAGGCCGGCCTCCGACATGGAGTACCGTGAGGTCTCCAATTCGAATTACGGGCTCGAAGCCCTTGTGGATACCAAAAACTATGTGCACCCCGCCCAGCGCCCGTTCACGCGGGTTTTGAAACACGCTAGCAGCTCAGCTCTTGCGCGTCCACCGGCATTCTCTTCATGATTTGCGGATGCCAGACCCAGTCAGCCTCGTCACCTTGTTCCGGCTGTTGCTTAAGGACCGCACATAGCTCGCTCTTGAGATCGTCGCGCTTGCCAACAACTCGCCGTGTACAAGCGCACAGTCAAGCGCCCCAAAATAGAAGACCGAGACCGCATCTTTTGGATGTCGGTTATGGGGATGCTGAAAGAGTGGAAATAGGCGCTTGTTTTCGTGCAGCTCCGAACGGTTCTCAACTTGCACCGGAAAGGCTTTGCGTATTATTGGCGGCGGAAGTCGAAGTCCAACCCCGGTCGGCCGCCAATCAGCATGGAGCTCATCGTGTTGATTCGCAGACTGTCTCAAGAGAACGTTCTCTGGGGCGCGCCGAGAATTCACGATGAGCTTGCCTTGCTTGGCCATGACGTTGCCGTGTCAACGGTAGCTAAGTACATGGTGAGACGCCGGAATTCAAAGCCATCGCAAAGCTGGAAGACGTTCATTCAGAACCAAATGGCCGAATCGGCGGCTTGCGACTTCTTCGTGGTGCCGTCATTGACGTTCGACTTGCTGTTTTGCTTCGTCGTCCTCTCGCACGATCGGAGACAGATCCTGCACGTCAATGAGACGAGGCATCCGACTGCTGTTTGGACTGCAGGCCAAGTAGTCGAAGCCTTCCCCTCGATTCGAAGGCCCGGTATCTGCATCGAGACCGGGATTCGATCTTCGGCTGGGAGTTCGAGAAGAACGTGAAGGCGCTGGGCATCGAGCAAATCGTGAGCGCGCCAAGATCTTCGTGGCAAAACGCTTTCGCCGAGCGAGTCATCGGAACCCTGCGGTGGGAATGCACCGATCACATCATCCCGCTAAACGAAGAGCACTTGCTTCGGACGCTCTTGGAATACGTGGAGTACTACAACGGATCGCGGACGCATCAATCGCTTGAAGGGAATTCCCCTGACCGGCGCGAAGTAGAGTTCGATGGGGATGTGCTCGCGACACCAGTGCTTGGCGGGCTTCACTATCGCTATTCTCGCGCGGCTGCGTGATTGGGTCGGTCTCTGCGCGTGACGCGATAGGGGAGCCGTGTGTCCATCCAGCGATCCGGTTAAGGATTTTACTGTTGTCAGCTTGGCGGAACTTGCTACAAGGGACAGGTAATGTCCAATGAGTGGGCTGCGCAGAGTATTTGGGAGGGACAGCGGGTCGTCAGGGCGGATAAGAAGTCGATCATCGGTCCCCAATGGCATTTGGACGAAGCGATGGACCGGTGAGAAGATTCGCGGACGATCAACACGGCTTATGTCGAGCGATCGAACCTAACCATCCGCAGATCGATTGCTTGCCTGCAGCGCAAG
The DNA here is from genome assembly GCA_029259675.1 of Planctomycetota bacterium. Lineage (GTDB taxonomy): Bacteria > Planctomycetota > UBA1135 > UBA1135 > JAJDES01. The sequence continues at coordinate 1,469 of JAJDES010000626.1, read as the reverse complement.
ACCACAGCACTGTGTCGCTCGGAGAACAACATTCGAGGCAAGTTGGAGCTGCTGCGATGCTGCTACAATTTCATCCGTCCGCACGGATCCTTGAAATGCGGCCGTGAAAAGCGCACTCCGGCCCAGCAGGCGGTTTTAGTCTCAAGAAGGCTGACCTGGCGTACAATTTTCACTGCGAGCCTAGTGGGGCGGCCAGATCGGCCGCTTCGCGATAGAATGCGCAGGATGGCTGCGAACGTCTCCAACCCGGCCATCCAGTGTTAAGCGAGCCAGCAACAGTTAATGGTACACCCGACTTTCCAACGCGATCAAATGCGGCATGCACCAAACTAAAGCTGTTTTTGCATTACTTTGTGCGTTTCTATTGGGATTGTGGTTGGGCAAGTCCATTTCTGGATCAGAGAATGCCATGGCGAAGCCAATGATGGAGTCTTCGAGCTCAAGTGGCCCGAGTTCACCAAATCCCCATGGCATTGAAACGATTCCAGTACGCAAGGCAGCCCTTGTGGATGGGGAAAGGCAGGCCACCACCGTTGCGATTCAACAAGAGCCGAGAGCGAGTCTAGAAAATCACGATTTTAATGGTGTGGAGGTCCGTGTACTCAAGGAGAGGGTAGATGAGCTTGGCCGTCTCATTGGCGTGATGGAGAAAATGTTGGGAGCCATTCGAGATTCGCCGATGAATCGACAAATCAGCATTTCCCTTCCAAGCCTGGCCTTGCTTGAAAGTATTCCTCCGGAGCAGAACTGGAACGAATTACAATCACTAATCGACGAATATTCAAACGGTCCCGCTCTTCGCGAGATTCAGCGAGAGCGCCTCAAATGGACTTCGCAGGAGGATATCCTGACCAAGTACGGTCGACCGAGCCATATTACCCAAACTGGAGTTTGGAATTATTCTCGCAAGAACGGGATTCACGGAGACCTGAACAATGTTCAATTTGAGTTTGTAGCAGATTATTTGATGATGATAAACGTCTTTTGAATTGAATCGATAGATGCACGTGTGGGGTGTGGGTCCCAAAAACTTTGCGCACCCTCTTCAGCGCCCGAATTGCCGGGTTTTAAAACACGCAAGCGGCACAGCTCTTGCGCGTTTACCGGCATCGATCGAGCCCTTCAATCTCTTTGGCATTGGTTGGAGAAGGATCCAATCCTTGAAATTGACGACGCCTCGCTTACGGCGGTGCTGGAAGACGCGGCCACACATTCGCCTTACTCTTGGGACTCGCGGCGACACGTAGGTCGTGACGTCATTAAGAGTCGCAGCAGAAGCGCAAAGCTTTTTGCCCCAACAGTTTGGAGCGCTCCGGACTTCGTGCTTATAAGCGGCCTGAAATTGTTCAAGGCCACTGAACAGCACTGCCATGTCCAAACGACCGCTCCCGCGATGCCCACATGCCAATTGTCTGGCCGATCCGGTCACGTATGTGAAGCATTCGGTTCTTTCCACGAAGCAGCGTATT
>JAJDES010000625.1 GCA_029259675.1 Planctomycetota bacterium | reverse complement strand
GCTCGTTAACTACGAGATCATGAACAAGCGGTACTCTCGCCAAACGGGAATGACTTGTTCGGCGGGCTTCCCACGCAAGCGGCGCCAAAGCTGCGTCCAAGCGTGATCTAGAAAGGTCCAAGTTACGCAGCTCTTGATGACGAGCGCCCCAAACCCACCATAGTGCTTGCGATAGAAGGTCAGCCGGTTTGAGTTCCAAATAGGCACAAAGCGCAAAAAGTTTTTTGTCGACGCGCCGACATGATGAACCACGCGCGCTTCCGCCAAATAGCGCGTCTTCCAACCCGCCTTGGCCATGCGCAAGGATAGATCGGTGTCATTGTAAAAGAGCCACAAGGATTCGTCGAACAGCCCCACTTCATCGAGCACTTGCTTGCGCAGCAACATTGCGGCCGCCGGCGGTTGCTCGATATCTCGAGTTGTCTCCTGATCCCAATCCCGCATGAAATAGCGCCGCAGCTCTTTCGAGTTCGGGCACCAACGTTCGAGAGGCGTGGCAAACCACAGGGCCGTTCGCAGCGTCGGGAAGGAATGAACCGTGGCTTGCACGCGTCCGTCCGGGTGCACCAACTTCGGAGCCACGGCCCCGTAGCCCGGGTTCTCCTCCAGGAATTCGATCATCAACGCGATGGAATCCGGAGCGATCTCCGTGTCGGTGTTGAGTAGGAGCACGAATCGCCCGCGAGCAATTTCCAATCCCTGGTTCGAACCTTTGGCGAAGCCTTGATTCTCCTCGTTGACGATCAGCTGATGCTGTGGCCATTCCTCGCGAATCATTGCCAGCGAGCCGTCCTCACTTCCGTTCTCCACGATGATCACCTCCGTCGCAGGTTTCGTCGCTCGGTCCAGAAACTCAAGGCAAACGCGAGTCAACTCGCATGTGTTCCACGAAGGGATCACGACGGAGAGAACCGGGGACGGCTCTTTGGTTGTTCCTGCTGTAGGCATTGGGGCGGCTTTGGATTAATGACCGGGGCCGTAGGTCCGCAGCGCCCAGCTCGCATCAATGCGGGTGCCCATCGGGCCGTTGCTCGCAACCGGCAGGCTGAAGCATGCCAGCAGCCGCCCCCGCTCCTTGTCGGCCCGCCCACCAGTTCCAAAGGCAGCAATACGCATCGCAATTTGGGCAACACGCGCGTGCTCGCTCAAGGATTCCGTTTCCGACCATTCAGATAGCGGAGCCCGGGCTTGATATCGGGTCAGGGTCATGGAAATCAAGTTACCGGAGGTGGCACAGGTTCGCCATTCCGGATGCAAAATCGCGGAGCCCCGGCACGCGAAAAAGACTTCATCTCTCAAGCCCAACGGCCCAGAACAGGAGTCCTACGCCAGTTGGGAGCGGATGCTGATTTCCGAGCGTAGGGTGCGATGGACGGGACACTTGTTGGCAATTTCAAGTAGCCGCAAGCGCTGCTCCTCGCTCAAGTCCCCAAACAATTCAATTTCACGCTCAATGCGATCAATCTTCCCCTCGCGCGCCTCGCAGTCCTCACAATCAGCCGCTTCGACCTTGGAATGCTTCAATCGGACGGTCACCGATTCGAGCGGCCATTGCTTGTGTCGCGCATACATGCCCAGGGTCATGGAGGTGCAAGCTCCAAGGGCCGAAAGCAAGAGATCATAGGGTGCCGGGCCGCTATCCGTCCCCCCAACGGAAGCCGGTTCGTCCGCGATCAGCTGATGTTCGCGCACACGAATTTCCTGCGCGAAGCCCGCAGAGCTTCCGCGCACCACAACCGTTCCAGCCGAATGTTCGTCGCCCATAGCGTTTTCCGGTTTGCTCAATTTTTGCCGAGCAGTTTTCACTTTCGTTTCAATCCTCGCTGAATAGCGGGTTTCAATTTCTTTACGCCACGGTACTCGGACGCCATTTCCTTCACATCGGAAATCGTGTAGTAAGCATCGGGATCGGCAGCGTCGATGGAACGCAGCAATGCGGGTACCCTGCGACGCTTTTCGACCACGAGCAAAACCTCCACGGGCGCATCCCCCTCCGATCCAATGATCTCGATGACTTCGTAGCCTTGATGGCGAAGTTTCTTGGCGAGCCCGATACTCCCGTCTTTGGACACCGCGCGAATGAGCTCCGTGCCGATAGCCAGCTTGCCTTCTAGGAAGATCCCCACGATCGTTCCAGCGGCAAAGCCCACCGCGTACGCAACGGCCAGATACCAACTGTCCAGGTTTTGAATGACCTGACTTACGGCCACGACCCAGACCAAAATCTCGAAAAAGCCAGTGACCGCAGCCAAGTACTTGTGCCCGCGGAACACAAGAATGGTGCGGATGGTTCCCAGGGCGACATCAATGACACGGGCCAGAAAAATGACCGCGACGAGAACAAGATCGTTGTCCAGCAATTCAGACATTGGTGCTCAGTAAGCAGTGATTAGCAGCATTGATTGGCGTCAATATTTGGATTGTGCCTCGATTCAAAGCGACGAGTGAGCCCCGTCGCAGAAAGGCGCGGACTTGGTTTGCTTGCAACCGCACCACGCGACAGTTTTCGCCTCCGTTACAATTTCGATAACCGGCCGAAACTCTGTGCCCGCGTGGCCGCCGTCACAATACGGTTGCTTAGAACTCGCTCCGCAACTGCACCAGGCGTATTTTCCAGGTTCAACTTGCACGACGAAGGGGGATTTCTGGGGCATCTCGGGTTGACTCATAGCAAGCTCCATTCGGTTTCTGTGTGTTTGGTGCGGGGCCGGTTTTCAAATGAAACTCGGGGAGCCTCAATGGATCGGGCGGGACGGCCGAAGGCGGACGCCAACTTAGAAACGTCAGCTCCAAGCATCAGCATGAATCTCTCGATTCGTGAGCAAGGATCAGGAGACGCAAGGAAAAGCACATGACTTGCAGCATCCACTTTCCAAGGAAGCGCAAGTCATCGATCAAAACGGCCTCGGATTGATGCAAGCTTTTTGGTCGGCAATCAGCGTCGTGAATTGGCCCCGGTCGAATTGGTTGAGAACCCCAATTTTCGATCCGGCAGGCTCGCGGGATGGACATCGAACCACCGCACCCAGGGAGCCGCTCCGACAAAGATTGCTGGAATCCGAGCGGCAATCGCGTGACGGGCGCGCATGGCCCGAATCGACCTCAAAGCTCGTTCGCGACTAAGCCCGGGCCCTGGGAGGGGGCAGCGCGCGGCTTGTCCCCGTTGGAGCCAAGCCCTTTTTCCAGGTTGGAAAGCAACAAGCGGTGCGAAGCTGCACCCGCTCGGCAGTAAACTGAGCAACTATGAGCCTCGACTTCGAAAAGGAATACGGCGTCAACGCCGGCTACGTACAAGCCCTCTTTGAGAATTGGCAGGGAGCGCCCTCCAGTGTCGATGCGAGTTGGCGCGAGCTCTTCGAGCGCTCCGAGGGAAGCCCGTCGCCGAAGCCGACTGCCGAGGCGCCCAGCGCTCAATCTCCCGCAAAGGTCAAGGAACCGGTTGCCGCCGAGAAAAAGGCCCCCGCAGCGGTGGATGAGAGCGCCGAACTCGAACTCCTCAAAGGAGTGGCCGGACGCATCGCAAAGAATATGACCGCCAGTTTGGAGCTGCCGACG
>JAJDES010000624.1 GCA_029259675.1 Planctomycetota bacterium | reverse complement strand
CCATGAAGGAACGGCTCCTGGCCAAGCGTTTGGAGGCCGAGCGCGCGGTGCAAACCGAAGCGCACCCTGAAGCACCTCCGGCCGCCGCAGCTCCGAAGGCCATGCCCGCCACCGTTCCCACTCCCAAGCCGGCGGCCCAGGCGGCACCGAAGCCGACTGACAGGCCCGCCGTCATTCCGATTGCCAAGCCGGCTGCCAAGCCCGCAGCCAAGGCCGTCGCGCCTAAAGCGCGCGCAGTAAACCCCGTGCGCAAACCCGCGCCGGCCAAGGCCGCAGCCTCCAAGGATGACTCCGAAGACACAGCCGGCGGCAGCCAGCGCAAGAGTTCGCGGCGCTCGTCGAGCGGAACCAAAAAGCGCGGGGCGGGCAGTCGCTCTTCAGGCCGCGCTCGCGGCGCCAAGAAATCGGGCGATGGTGAAAAGAGCAAGGGCAAGTTGCCGATTGTTGCCGGGGCCCTGATTTTGGTTCTGGCCGTGGTCGGCTTTTTCTTCAAGGACAGCCTGTTCGGATCCGGCGATGCCCAGGCAGCCGAGAACGAATCGGGTGCAACGGCTGCCGAGGATGGCGCCCAGGCCAGCGGCGATGAGGCCGCGGATTCGGCCGGCGAAAGCGCGGCCAATGAAATGGCGCAGAACGCGGAAGCCGATGATGCAGCCGGCGACGCAGATGCGCCTGACGAAGCTCCCGAAGACGCTGCTGAGGTTGCCGAAGAGAAACCCAAAAAGCCCAAGGCCAAGCCCGGCGATCCCGATTCCGTGGATCTCATGGCCTACCCCGCGTTCGAACGCACCAGCGGCACGACCAAAGAGGAGTGGGAAGAGTTGAATGCGCAGATGGAAGTCGCGCTGGATCGCGATGCGGCTATTCGACAGACGAAGGCCATTCGCTTCATGAAGGACAACGGGCGCAAGTCGATGCCTGTAATCATGAATCGCTTCCGCACCATCGATGTCGGCACCGAGGACGGCAACGCTTTGGGCATGCAAATTCAACGCATGCTCGAGGAGATGACCCGCGGGCGCAACTACGGATGGCGTGATTTCGATGCGGAAGGCGATAGTCATCACTATTTCAACAAGCGCGTGATCGAGCAGTGGATCAAGTCCTGGGATCAAGTCAAAGACGATGTCAAGGGCTGGGGCAACTTGGCAAAGCTTGAGCCCGAAGAGCTCGAAGCCCTGCTCGAGGAGCTGGGCGAAAGCGGCGATTTGGAAGAGGAGACGGACGATGCCGAAGCTGAACTCGACGACCTCTTCGACTGATTCAAGCCCTGCTCTATTGCGCCGCTCAGCCAAGGGTTGAGCCAGCAACCAAAGGCGTCCGCTCCGTGAGTACATGGGGCGGACGCCTTTTTGTTGTCCGAAACCAAAGCGTGAAGGCGGCTCAGTGGCAGGAACCAATCCAGCAGACAACTGGGCTCGATTTCTTCACGCCAAATTGGGACCGCGTGCATCTCTATCGTCTGGGATCCCCCAACCAAGCCTGCAACTTGGGAAGCCATGCCTGTTGCCACGAATGGACCTTGCGGCGTTTCCGGAGCGGCAACACAATCGCATGGGTCCAAGTGGCCATTAACTTCAACTCCCGGGAAACTTTCACATGCTGCTAGCCTTGGTACTTAGCGACGATTGCAATCGCGATTGCACTTACTGCTATGCGGATCAGCGCCGTGGACGATGCATGAGCATGGAGACGGCCATGCGCAGCATCAAACTTGGGCGCAGCCTCGCTCCCGACAATCTGCGCTTGGGATTCTTTGGAGGAGAACCGCTGCTCAACTTTCCCTTGCTGCGCGAAATCGCGGATTGCGCACGCAGGCAACCGGGCCCGCCGATTGGATTCACGTTGACCACCAGCGGCGATTTGATCACGGAAGAAGTGGCCTCCTATTTTGGCGGCATCGATGTGGACGTTTCCGTCAGCGCCCACGACGCCAATCCCAGCGGGACGAAGCGCGCCGTGCGCCGCTTGCTGGAGGCCCAGATGGAACCCAGCGTCGTGCTTGTAGGCACCCCCGACAATGCGAGTTCATTGGCCGGCAGGATTCGAGAGCTGAAACGCTGCGGTGTTTCCAACTTCGCCATCAGCCCGGACTTTTATCAGGTCTGGTCCCCCGCAGCTCGAACGCGAATGGAGCGGACGTATCGCGAACTTGCGGAGCTGTACCTGCGCGCTGATCAGCGCGGCGAGACCCTGCGCATCAATCAATTGAATCCGCGCTTGCACGCTCTCTGCACGGGGGTATCCATGCATCAATCGCGCTGCACCTTGGGCGACAGCAGCTTGACCGTGGCTCCCGACGGCTCGCTTTACCCCTGCGATCGCATGGCCGTGGACTCCAATTGTTCGAACACATGCATCGGCAGCATTGCGGACGGGATTGACCACGACAAGTGGCAACGGATTAGCGAGCAACGCGCACGAGCTCCCCGGGCGGGATCGGACTGCCAAGACTCACTGACCTGCGGCTGCACTTGCGCCTGTGTCAATGTGCGCCTAACGGGTTCGGTGGACACGGTTCCCGAAGTCGTTCAATGGCACGAACGCATGGCGGGAGCCATTGCGCAGGAACTCTTGCCTCAACTTAAGGATCGCAATCGGCAAAAACGCATGCGCAGACGCTTGATTCGCATCACCGCCGGAATACTCGTGGCGGGATCCGTCAGCGCGAGTTGTGCCGACGACAACAGCCACTCGACGCAAACGGACTCATCCCAAAAAAGCACGGCTTCCGAAGGCGCCGAATATGTAGGCGAAATAAAGCTTGGAGAGGATTGGGACCAGGACGCGATTAAAGACGTCGAAGGCAACAAGGGCTTTGTGGAGGTTAGCTTTCGCCTAATAATGTCGAACAATGATACCTACAAGCACTTGCTACTGAATGAGAATGAAATCAAGCAGTGTTTGGAACGCCAAATCGCAAAGCGCAGCTTTACGCGCATGACTTTGCCGGAAGAAGAACAAGCGCTTGGCAAAGCCATAATCAAAGAAGTAGGCGAAATCCTTGGTGCCGACTCGCGCCTGGTCGGAGTCACGCTTTCGATCGCTTCCCAAGCAGAGATAATGGCAAGCCACGAAGAATTAAAAAAGCTGGGCTATAACTGCATTGAATAAGCATGCGCTGCGCATGCACTGGAAACGGCTCTAGATTTCTCTCCCGTCAGTCAATCAAAAAGCTCAACCACGGCGCTCACGGAGCAACCAGCTGCAGCTTGCCCAACGCCAACTGAACGCCCACTCGCCCTCCGAAGCGTGGCAAATCGCCCAACTCACATTTTTGCGTAATGCCTGAAGCGAGCTTCACCTGACTCGCAACAGCTCCCGCGCACTCGAATGAGTACCAAAGTGTTTTTCCCGATGGATCCCAGGCTATGGGCATGGGCTCCCAAAAGTGTGCTCCCAAAAATCCGCTCGTGTATGTCGTTTGCTTGCGCAGCAGATCGTAGACAAACACAACGGAGCCCTTGTTGATCGCAAGCGCCAAAGTCGATCCATCGGGTGCGAAGGCAAGATCACAAATTTTGTCTTCCGGCTCAGGGAAAATGGGATCGGCAAATCGCTGCGAATCGACTTGTTCACCCGTCGAGAGATCCCAGATCCGCAGTTCGCCTTGGGTATGCCCCGTGGCCAGCAAATTATCTTCGGGATTGATATCGAAGGAAACGACATGCGACCCGCTGTCGATGCGCCCCCCAAGCTTGGACGACAGGACTCCCGTCTCCCCGCTTCGAATCTCTATTGCGCTCCCGCTTGAGGAATACACTCGCTCCCCAGCGGCGCTCCAACGGAGCGTTGGAATGCGCCGCAACGAGTCGGCGGAAACATTCCAGCGACCCAAGCAAGTTCCATCCGCTGTCCACAGGGAGTGAGCGCCCGTGCGAGTAGCGATACCCAGATGCTTTCCCGATGGAGACCAGCGCATCACCGCGGAGTAGCGCCCCACTGGACCACTCGCAATGGATTCAAGCTCCACTGCCGTAATTGGTCCGAACAAGGTTGCACCAAGTTTCCGCTGGCCCTTGCGAAAACTCCAAATCACAAGTTCACCGCCTACACCCAACCCCGCCAGTTGACGGCCGCTCGGCGCAAACTCGAGCTTCCACGGCC
>JAJDES010000623.1 GCA_029259675.1 Planctomycetota bacterium | reverse complement strand
CGTCTTCCAGTCGGAGCTGCCGGATGAAGAACTGATGCACAACGTATTGACCGCGCTCTACAGCGGCGGCAGGCGAGCCATTCCGCGCGAGGTCGTGCTGCCGTTGCAACCCACGGAAGAGGAGCTGCTCTCTACAAGTCTGGGATCCGACTTCAGCTTGCTCGTTCCGGCAACCGGCGAGCGCAAACGCATGCTCGACCTGGCGGGCGAGAATGCTCGCGCGGAATTGTTGCGGCGCGAGAAAAGCGGAGATTCTGCTCAGCACGAATGCGACGAATTGGCGGCCCTGTGTGATTTGCCCGAGAGCGACGATCCCTTGGTGATCGATTGCTTTGACGTGAGCAACTTCCAAGGGTCGAACGTTGTCGCCTCGCGCGTGCGCTTTCGATCGGGACTTGCGGATCGCGCCGGCTACAGGCGCTTCAAGATTCGGGGCGTGGAGGGTCAGGATGACTTTGCCTCCATGCGCGAAGTCGTCAGTCGCAGCTTGCGGCGGGGCTTGGATGAGGGCGACTTGCCGCACTTGGTCGTCATCGATGGGGGAGCGGCGCAGTTGAATTCGGCCCTTTCCGCCCGAGATGAAGTGGGTGCCTGGGATGTGCGCATCGTCGGCTTGGCCAAGGCCCGGGCCGAGCGCACGATCAAGGGGCGCAGGGTGGCGCAAAGTGAAGAGCGTCTGGTATTCGATCCAACGCGACCCGCTTTAGAGCTTCCCCGCCGGAGCGCGGCGCGGCGCCTACTCGAACGTTTGCGCGACGAGGCTCACCGCTTTGCGATCACCTACCATCGCAAGGAGCGCGGTCGCATCACCAGTCAGTTGGACTCAATCGCCGGCGTCGGGCCCGCCAAGCGCAAGGCACTTTTGAAACGCTTCGGAAGTGTGGTTGGAGTCTCCCGCGCCAGCGTCGAAGAGTTGGCAGCCGTCAAGGGCATCACTTCAGAACTGGCCCACCTGATCCGCGACTCCCTGGCCAAGAATCGCCCGCCGAGCTGACTTGCCAGCTGAGTGTGCCCATGAATCGGGTACGCATCGCAGGTGAGTCACGATTGCAGATACAGCCGTGGGCCCCTGCGTTCGTCTGGGGGAATAAGTGTTACGCACTCCCGCGCAAAGCGCAGGTGGCGTGGTACGTGGGGACCCTGTGCACCAAATGCTGCGCCCTGCCGCTCCGTGGCACGCTTCCTGCAATGTGGCCCGTTCCAAGGGGAAAGCCCGAGCAGAGAGAACGGCTTGCCGCGAGGTGAGCCCAATGGAAGAAAGGGTGATGGCAGTATGTCGTTGCCCTGCGGCGGGCCGGAAGTCCGCACCGGCCCGTCGCACCTTTCCCTCTTCCACACTCCGTCGCAATCATGCGTGGCGCCGGGGCGCTTACGGCTTTCGTTCTCTATTCATGTGGTCCATTGCCGCTTAGTCTGCTGGCATGGGAACCACATTCATCACGGGAGCCGGTCGCGGGCTCGGACTCGAATTTGCGCGGCAGTTGTGCGACCAAGGCGAAACCGTAATTGGAACGGTGCGCAAGGAATCCGCACGCGGGGAGCTTGAGGCTGTCGGCGCGCGCGCACTCATTTGCGATGTAGACGACGAGCAATCGGTGCAGGCTTGCGTTGCTGAGTTGGGCGGGGAAGCGCTGGATTGCTTGATCAACAATGCCGGTGTTTACGGCAAGCGGCAAAGCTTGGGCGAACTCGACACCGAAGAAGTCGAACGGGTCTTTCGAATCAACGCCGTCGCGCCGCTGCGCGTCAGTCGCGCTTTCTTGCCCAACCTGGAAGCTGGGAAAGCGCGCAAGGTGATTCAAATCACCAGCAAAATGGGCAGCATCGACGACAACACAAGCGGCGGCTCCTACGCCTACCGCATGAGCAAAGCCGCCCTGAACATGATGAACCGCAGCCTGTCCCACGATTTGGCGGGGCGCGGCTTCACCTGCCTAGTCCTCCACCCCGGCTGGGTCCAAACCGACATGGGCGGAAAAAACGCCCCGCTAACTCCCGAGCAAAGCATCGCCGGCATGCTCAAAGTAATCGACCAATCCACCCAGTCCGACAGCGGCTCCTTCTTCCTCCACAGCGGCGATCGCATTCCGTGGTGATGGTTGCTGTTCGGGGTTGAAGGCTGGGTTCGCGCGGCCAATGGGGGAAAGTCCAAATGGGGCAAACTCAACCCCGGGGCCGGCGTAAGCGGAGGGATGATGCTTTTCGCCACGGCGCTGCTGGCTTTTCCTTTGCAGGCCCATAGGGAGCCTCGTTTTGTGCTCAACGAGAAACTCTACGAGTCAGGGGATGGACATTATTCGCTAATTGTCTCTCCTGATGAACCATCGGGAGAAGCCGGGGCTAATTATACGATGAGGCGTGGGGGCCAGGAGCTTTGGCAAACGCGGCTTTGTGTTGCAGCCCATGAAGCCATTGTGACGGACGACGGGCTCATCGCCGGCTACGGTTATTCGGCAAATCCGGCATATGACGAGGAGGCCGCTTTCGATGGGTACTTTGAAACAGGTCCCCTATTGGCCAGCTATTTCATTGTTGGACGGGATGGTGAGTTGATTTTGCAAGGGTCCGACCCAAGCCCGACGGATCGGATTTTTTGGGACCCGAGCATTGAGGGAGTTGCGGTGGATGAGCAGGCGCGCACGTTGCTAGTCCGGATCCGCAAAGCGTTGCCATCTCGGGAGGAAATCAATTCATGGCTGATTTATGACTTGGACAGTGGAGGACTGAAGGCCGATTACGACGCCTACCCTGCTATCCGCGCCCAGGTTCCCGATCTTGTGCGAGTATGCAAGGTGCGTCTTTTAACAGGCACTGGACTTGTGTTGGTTGTGTGCGAAGCCGGCGATGCGTGCATAGGCGGTATGAACATTGGCTATCAAGGCGCCGACGCTGTGTACCTGTTGATGCGAGGCGGCGAGGTCGTTTGGTCCAAGCGTGTCGATGGGGATTTCGACGCATACTTAGATAAGTCACTTGACGATGTTGCCCGCTTAGAACGGCAACACTTCATTTCAAGTGCTCGTTATGGGCGGAAGGGACTGGAAGTCATGAAAGACGGGCTTTTCAAAATCCCGCTAATTCATGAAGGTTTGGACGCTAGCTATCTGGCGCAATTGGATGAAGTGACGGGCAGGTGGAGTGTTCGCGTGGTATCGCGCAGCGTCGCTCATCGTGTCCGCGAGAAGAGGGAATATTTCAAAGTGAAGCAGGCGCGGCTGCGGACAAACGCGCTTGTCAAACTGCATGATGGACAGGGTCATCCGGTCGAACTCGCAAGGGAGGGCGCGGTCGATGGCGCGGGTCGTGTCTTCGTCAAGGATTTGGCTGGCGGGGCGGTGCACGTGATGGATGGCAATGGACAGTGTGTGAACGTGCTCGCTACGGACGGATCGATGCAGGACGTTGGTGAGACGAGGGAGGCATTCGCATTCGCTCCCGATGGAGCTGTGCTGATCGCATCATGGGCGTCCAATCTCCATCATGAATTTGATCAGCAGGGGAAGTTTCTTGGGCGGTCACATCGAGACTTTGGAATGTTCACTTTCACTCAAGATGGCTCTGGTAATTGCTGGGGTTGGGGTGATGGGTTAGTGCAATTGGACCCGCGCGAGTTCGTACTAAAGCGAGTGAAGAGGCGTCCTGTCGACCGCGCTTGGTTGGTGGGTCACGAATGTCCAAAGCTTGCAATGTCTGCGGGCGGGCAAATGGCATTCATCAGCCACCTAATTGATGGCGATGATTTTGGCCTAGGGTCGTTGGATAATGCGCTTGCCATTTATTCGGACGA
>JAJDES010000622.1 GCA_029259675.1 Planctomycetota bacterium | reverse complement strand
CGCACTGGGCTCGACCTCGTCGGCTACGGTTCCGGTATCAAGGTCGTGAACTGGGACACGCTTGCAGCAACCGACTTGCCCTCTGGCTACAAGTTTCCCAACGATGATCGCTATCAAGCATTCGCCAGCGAATTCAAGCAGGGCGAGCATCCCTGCTTGCAAGTGGATGACGGTAAGACGGTGCGTTGGTTCTCGCCCGAATTCGGTCTCGTGCGCGAAGAACTGGACTCCGGAATCGTTCGCGATCTGGTTTACAGGGGATCCCTATAGAACCCACTCCTTCAATGAGAACCGGCCCCGCCTGGCTCCCCACTCTTTTCAAATCACCCGCTGAAGACCTCGCCGGCGATTCTCATCGGTCGATCGTTCAGCTTCAATCTCACTTGGCAGGCCTAGTTCACTTAGCCTGCCCTATCTCGTGCGCCGTCCCCAAGGGGACTGAAAAAATCCTGCAATCGAACGAGCACGTATCATGAAAATGCACTGGATGGCCCTAATCGGGCTTAGTTTGGCTTCCTGCGCCAGCACTGGCGACGAGACGTATTACCTTGGGGGCCCGCCGACCGAGTTCCTGTCCTACCCGGCCCAAAACCTGGAGGGCATCGTCTATGCCAAGGCGAAGTACCCTTTCAATCAAGAGTCGATCTTTGACGTTGATCTGCTCAATGCGATCGGCGTAATCCCGGTCCAGTTGGAGGTCAGGTTGCAGGGCAAGGCCACGGACGAAGCGCAGATTTTGCTGGATCCCAATCGCATGAACCTGCGCCTTTACTTGCAAGATGGCGTGGCCCTGCCGCAAGTGGACGTGGAGGAAGTCGTGGCTGAATTGAGCAAATCCAAGCGCGACAAAGTGCTGCTTTCGAAGTTTGAAGGCGGCCTCTTGACCACCGAATCGATCGAAGGCTACGTCTTCTTCGCCATGCGCCCCAAGGATCAATTCCGGGTGGAGGGCGGACAGGTGGTGCATGCATCGGGCCGAGTTTCGCGCAGTCTTGAAATTGACCGCTCGCTGTTGGCCTTCAATGTCACCATTGATGATTTGGTGCGTCCCTTCTTCGTCGGCATCCGTCCCTAGATCCAGCCATGCAGTTCCACATCAAAAAGATAGTTGCCGCCTTTGTACTCGTGCCGCTGATCAGCAGCTGCGGCGAAAGCATGCGTTGGGCAGAGAATCGCGATCTGCTCGCGAGTGCGATGGCCAATATTGAATCCAATCAGTTCGCCGAAGCTGTCGGCAGCATGGATGCTCTAATGGTCGAGACCCAGGAGATGCCCAATGAGTACGCGTTGCAACGCTACTTCGCCGCATGCCTGACGGCCCAAGCTCATCTGCGCGCTTCCTTCGTGAAGCCCTTCCTGATGGAGCAACGGCCCGCCAATCAGTCGAGTTTCGAGCTTGGCTCTGGAAGCTCTTCGAGCGGGATCCCGTCTGAAATCGGGCATTTGGCATCGTCGAATTTTCACATCGGTTATGCCCGCGACGCCTTTGCCCGCGCTTCAACCAAGCCGCTTTTGGAGGATGGCGAAAACCTGTTGCCCCCCAAGTTGGCGGAGCTTGGCGTTGCCAACTCGCGCGCTTATCTCGTGTTGGCGCTTGTCGCGATTCAAGCGCGATTGCAGTTCCAAGATCGAGTTGCTGAAATCCTTGAGGATTTGCCGCAGCTGCAAACATTGGATAGTTGCGAAAAGTTGCTGAGCGACGGTCAGGTGACGAGCAGCATGCGGCCCTGGATCTTTCGCGGGATTTTTGGCTACTTGAGCAAGTTCCCTGCCCGCGAGCCGGAGGCATTCAAGTTTGCGGTGCGCACGCTCGAACTTGCCGGTGATGCCAACGGCACATTGGATGACGAAAACCTTCAGCCTGTTCGCAGCTGGATCGAGAGTGGCTCCAGTTACGTGTTCCGTTGCCCGGATGACCAATCCGTGGTGGACCCGAACTTGGACGGGTGCCCGATTTGCTACCAGAGCTACTTGATCTTCGTGCCCGAATTGAAGAAGTCCGAGTAGGCGCGCTGATACAAAAAGCCCCCGCACCCCGAATCCGGAGTGCGGGGGCTTTTTCTTGCCCGTTGTGATGATTGAGCTTTAAACGGGCGCCGTGGCCAAGCGCTTCTCTTCCCATTGCATGCGATGCTTGTACTCGCTGCCAGACGTTGCTCCGTTTTCGAACTGAGTTGCGTGGCGCACAAAGTCGGCAGACTTGAAGCGCGCCAAGAAGTCGGCGAAGTGCCCCGAGTCGAGGTAGTAGAGCAATTGAGCAACATCGCCTTGACCCGATTCCATGCGTCGCATGGAGCGCCGGAAGAATTTCCGGCCCCGGTCGGTTATGAGCTTGCTGCGAGCAACGCGCCAACGAATGAAGGCGCGCTCCAGAATGGTCGAACCGGGGCGTTCCGGCCTTTTCCAAAAACGTTGCAGATTGTCCAGGGCCGCGTCGCTTGTGTAGCACTGCTCGTAAAGCCAGACGTAGCCGTCCATCAATTGCTCGCGCGACATCTGCTTGGGATCGAAGGTAACGTGACGCGTGTCGTAGCGAGCCCAATTGAGATCATCCAGGCGGTCGTCGCGCAGGAATTCTTCGTGCAGCTGCGTTCCCGGCATGGGGGTCAGGATGCTGAAGAATGGATACAGGATGTTGTTCTTGAAGATGAAGTCGCGCGTGTCGCGGAACACCGTCAAGCTGTCGGTATCGAAGCCGACAATGAAGTTTCCGACGATGGAAATTCCACGCGCGTGAATGCGCTCGGTCGCTTCCTGGTAGGTGAGGCAGAAATTGATGCCCTTGTCCATCGACTTGAGCGTTTCCTCCGACACGGACTCAAAGCCGATGATCAAAGTCGTGCAGCCCGCGTCGCGAAACAGGTCGAGCAATTCCTCGTCCATGGCCACGTTGAGGGTCGTTTCCGCTGACCAGTCGGGAATCTCGCCGTTCTTGCGCAGGGGCACCATCGCCCGCAGCAGCTCCTTGGTGTAGCGCGTGCGGCTCAGGAAGTTGTCATCGACGAAGTACAGCGCCTTCATTCGCTCTGTAAAGCGACCGGCTTTCGGCAGAGCTCGAATCTCCTCGAGCACACGCTCTACCGGCTTAAACCGAAAGGCCTGACCTGAAATGTCGGGGACGCTGCAGAAGTGGCATTTGAAGGGACAGCCGCGCGTCGTTTGAACTTGGTGGAAAAGGAAGCGGCCCGGGTCCATCTGCTCAAAGCGAGCGTGGGGAATGGACTCCATGGCGGGAAAGCCGGGGCTGTCGTAGCGGCGGTTCGCTTTGCCTGCCTCAAAGTCCTTCAGGAATTCGGGCCAAATCTCTTCGGCTTCGCCGGTGACAATGTAGTCGACTTTCTCAAGGGCCTCGTCTGGTCGCAGGGATGCGTGGATGCCGCCCAAAACGACGGTGCGTCCCCGGCGCCGGAATTCTGCAGCAACTTCATAGGCGTGGGCCGCGCAGGAGGTCTTGGCTGAAAGCGCAACCAAGTCCGCAGGCTCGTCATAATTGATCGGTTCCAGGTATTCATCCTGGATGGAAACCTCAAAGCGAGCGGGGGTGCAGGCCGCGACTGTCAAAAGGCCGAGATCGAGTAGCGAGCGGTCAAAGCCGAGCAGCTCATTCATCAGCTCCATCTCGTAGAGCTCATGCTCACTCGGATCCGAGTTTTTGCGCGTGGCAACGAAGAGTATCTTCATGATTGCTTTGGGCTCGGGGTGCGAGCGGCGTTGCGACCTTTGGGCGAGTTCGAAAGAGTGGGGACGGGCCAGGGGGCGCCGGCCTTGAAGCGCTCAACGGCGGCTCTCAAGTCATTCAGATTGCCGGGACTGCGCACTTCCTCGCGCTTCCCCGCGATGGCGTGCAAACCGCGCGCTACCACTTCGGTTGATACCGGTTGACGCTTGGCGACAATCGATCGCTCGACGCCGTTCCAGAAGTGATAGCGAGCGGAAAGAGATAGGCGTGCGCCTCGAATCACTTCTTCCCGCTGGGCGTCGGTGCTTACCATCTCCTGCAGGACCTCCGTCATCCAGGCGGCGTGATCCAAGTCCTGCTCGGTGTGCAGGTCGAAGTAAAGCATTTCGCTCGAGTCCAACCCGGCCCGTCGCAAGCCGGGAATGATGTGGTGAAACATCTTGGGTATGGCCCATTCGTGACCGGGGCCCAGTGCACCCATGCCGACCAGGAAGGGCTCCTCGCGGCAGATGCGCAGGTGCTCGCCGACAAAGGCCCAAACTTCCGCGCACAATGGAGTGCTTTTCTCTTCGCCGGGCGCCGCTCCGACCGAGCGCAAGTACTCACCGTAAAGGGTGCTGTGGTCGCGGCCATCGGAGCCTTCGCCGTACTCCGCAACTAAAATTTTTGCGAGCCAGAGCTTCTCGGTCGAACTTGGAGCGCGCAACAAGAGTTGCTCCATGTACGTCGTGAAGAAGCCCACGAGAGCAAAGTGCTGCAAACCAAACTGGCGATAGTCGCTGCGGGTGTAGGGCCCGGTGGCCAGGCGTGCGAGCAAGAGATGGTTCACGCCGGGATGGGATTCCACCTCGCCTTGCAAATGAGTGAGCCAATTTGCAGCGGCATGCGCCGGTTCTGCCTGTGTGGGGAGGGCGGCTTGTTCGGAAGTGATTGTTGTGCTCAAGCTTGGATCCTCAATCAGTTCAGCAGTTCAGCGGGCTGTTTGTTGCGCTTGGATTCGGGGCGCGAAGCGGGAGTGATTTCGCGCGTGTGCAGCATCTCTTCGGTCTGGTCGAGCCCGCCGGCGCCCGAGATGATTTCGTATTCATCGCGCAAGTAGGTCTCTGGATCTTCGACCACTTGACGCAGGAGTTGCAGGCGCTTGTTGAAGAGTCGCAGCCCCTTCGCCAAGGCCAGTGTCATGCGTGGTCTGCGAGCTAGGAAACGCAGGCTGAGTGAGCCGCGAGTGCTCGGTATGGTTGCCTTATTCCAACGTGCGTACTGCTCGTAAAACTGGCGCCTGGGCAGTTTCGTGGGGACGACCGCATGCAGCAGATCAAAGAGGCGCGCGTCTTGGGTTAGCAAGTCGTCCTTGAATTCTCGGTAGGACTGCGTTCCCGGCAAAGGCATATGAATGACGACCAAGGGGATCGTGATGACCATCTCATTGATCATTTCGAATAGCCCGTCAAAGTCCGCTACTTCGAAATCGGGGCGCACCATGAAGATGCCGGTCGTGTGCACGCCCAAATCGTGCAACAGCTTGGCGGCCTTAAGATTGTTGCCGCGAACATTGTCCTTCTTGAGTGCGGCCAAAGCATCTTCGTCGTTGGTCTCGTAGCCGGAGAGCAACATCATCAAGCCGGCATCGCGCATACGCTTGATGAGATCCGGATTGTCCGCAACAAAGTCGGTGCGTCCCTGAATCATCCAGTACTTGCGCACGCCGCGTTTTTCGATCTCGTCGAGCAAGGCTTCCAAACGCGGGCGGTGAGTCAGGAAGTTGTCATCGAGAAACATGATGAAGCGTTCTTCGCACTCCTGCATGCGGTCGACGATCTTCTCCGCCGAAAGAAAGCGCACCTTCTTGTGATAAAACTCCCAAATCGCACAGAAGTTGCACTCAAAGGCGCAGCCGCGACTGGTTTGAATCGAAGCCATGGGCATGCCCGACCCAAAGAAGTAGTGCTTGCGATAATCGCCGAGCAAGTGCCGCGCCGGTGCGGGAAAGCTGTCGAGGTCTCGCGATTGAGCTCTATCGGGTGTGCGCACACGCTTACCATCGCGCCGGAAGTACAGGCCTGCGATGTGGTCCAGTTGATCGCGTGCTCCACCCTCTTCGAGGTGTTCGATCAACTGCAAAATTGTCTCTTCCCCTTCACCGATGCAAACTGCGTCGACGTGGTCCAGGTCGTGCTCTTCTGGACAAAGTGTGGGGTGGTGTCCACCGAGAATGGTGAACACGCGCTCGCCCAAAATGGCCTTTGCGCAATAGGAAACTGCCTGGGCTTGGTACGCATCGGTCGTCATCGCCGTTGCGCCCACAAAATCCGGGCGAAACTCATCGAGAACCAACGGCAGCGCATCGGGCGCTTCCAGACGCAGGTCGAGGATGCGGACTTCATGC
>JAJDES010000621.1 GCA_029259675.1 Planctomycetota bacterium | reverse complement strand
CAGTGCGTGCGCAGCATCAGGGACTTGGGATTTTTGGGCTTGAAGCGAGCTTGCATCAAGCGTGCCCACAGGAGCCTGGCCGCGCGCAACTTGGCGATCTCCATGAAGGTGTCCATGCCGATCGCAAAGAAAAACGATAGGCGCGGAGCGAACTGATCTACATCGAGTCCCGCGTCGACTCCGGCGCGCACGTACTCGAGTCCGTCCGCCAGGGTGTAGGCGAGCTCGATGTCCGCGGTCGCCCCGGCTTCCTGCATGTGGTAGCCCGATATGGATATCGAGTTGAACTTGGGCATCTTGCTCGCGGTGTAGCTGAAGATGTCCGTCGCAATGCGCATCGACGCGGCCGGCGGGTAGATGTAGGTATTGCGAACCATGAACTCCTTGAGCACATCGTTCTGAATCGTTCCCGCCAATTGCTCGGGCGCCACGCCCTGTTCCTCAGCGGCGACAATGTAGAGCGCCAGGATCGGCAAGACTGCGCCGTTCATCGTCATGGAGACGCTCATGCGATCGAGGGGGATTCGATCGAACAGCACGCGCATGTCCAGGATGGAGTCGATGGCTACCCCGGCCATGCCCACGTCGCCGACGACGCGCGGATGATCGGAGTCGTAGCCCCGGTGGGTGGCCAGGTCGAAGGCGATCGACAGACCTTTTTGACCCGCGGCCAGGTTGCGACGGTAGAAGGCGTTCGATTCTTCGGCGGTTGAGAAACCTGCGTACTGGCGGATGGTCCAGGGCCGCCGCACGTACATGGTGGAGTAGGGGCCGCGAACGAAGGGTGCGAAGCCGGGCATGCCGCCCAGGTGATCTACATCCGCCAAATCCCCGGGGCCGTAGACGCTCCTGCGTTCGATGCCTTCGGGGGTCGCGGTGCTGGTGACAGCGACCTTTGCGGTTGAACTCGCGCAGGCCTGCGCAGTCGGCTCGCCGTCGTAGGCGACTTTGCTGAAGTCGGGCAGGGAGCTCATGGGGTGGTTTGCTCCTGGGCGCAGGCGCTGCGCTCCAAGAGCGCTTCGATGAGGGCCACCAGATCGCATCCGGCATGGAGGAAGAAGCCCACGCCGGCGGCTTCGAGTTGAACTTTGTGCGCGCCGCCCTTGCCGGCGAGGCAGACGGCCTTGGCGCCGAGTCCGTCGAGTGCGGCAGCCAGGGCTGCGGCCGACGCTTCGTAATCCTCATCGTGTCCGCAGATGCAAGCGAAGTCGGCGCCCGATTCGCTCCAGCGCGTGGCGAGTACGTAGGCGGCTTCGCGCGGAGCCGCGTCGCCACTGCTTTCGCCGTCGATTACGTCGAAGCCTCCGGCCGCGAAGGCGTTGCGGGCGAATTCGGTGCGCGGGTTGTGTCGCGCCCTCGGGCCGAGATTGGCGAGGAATATAGACGGGCGCTTGCCCTGCGCGGCCCGTACATCCGCTTGCTGACGCAGGCCTTCGAAGTCAGCCGCATCGCGTTGCATGGGGATCGGGTCCAAGCGGGCGCAGCCTTTGGGGTGGCCGGCTTCGGGGGTGTTCTTGGACTTGAGAGAATTGTGCGTGCCTCCGGTCGGTGCCGATTCATTCGCGGCGGGGAACTCGCTCACGCCGACCTGCGCCAGTTTGCGCGTGCGCAACTTCCTGCGACGTGCCTCTGCGCTTGCGGCCACACGTTTGTGCACGCCGCCCTCGAGCAGTGCTTGCAGCATTCCGCCTTCACCTTCGAGCTCCTGGAAGATTGTCCAGGCGGAGCGCGCCAGGTCATCGGTCAGGGCTTCGATGTAGTAAGAGCCGCCGCCGGGATCGATCACTTGGGCCAGGTGGCATTCGCGGTCCAGGATCAGCTGCGTGTTGCGTGCGAGTCGTCGCCCGCGGGGTGTGTCCTGTCCGAGTACCGCATCGTAGGCGGCACAGGCTATGGCGTCGGCTCCGCCGCAAACGCCCGCAAAAACTCCGCTGGTGGTGCGCAGAATATTAACGGCGGGATCGATGCGACTCAGTGAGCGCGGTGAGGTCGAAACTTGAATGAAGGGTTCGATTGTCGTGATTCCGGCCGCGCCGAGTACGCGTGCGAATAGCAATCTCGCCGCGCGCAGCTTCGCAATCTCGGTGAATAGCTCGGAGCCCACATCAAAGTGAAAGGCAATTTGGTCTGCGGCCTTGGAAAGCTCCAATCCGGAGGCTTCCATGCTGCGCAGGTAGTGCACGGCCGTTGCCAGGGAGAGCGCCAATTCCAGGGCGGGGTTCGCTCCGCCGCGGTGGTAGGCGGAACTGTCGACCCCGACTGCTCGGGACTTCGGCATGCTGCCCGCGCATTCTGTCGCGAGCTCATTCAATTCTGCCTGCGAAGCTTCGATGCTCGCGTGCAGGGCGCCGTCGCGGGCGAGCGTCCCGAGCGGGTCGACACCGAAGCGGACGCGGAGCCCGTTCGCTGCCGCACCACTGCGTTGTGCCCATTCGCGCACATAGCTGCCGGCCAAGGCGGCTCGCGCACCCGGTCCGAGCACGATCGGCAAGTCGGATGCATCAATGCCCGCGAGGACCTTTTCCAATTCAGCGCTCGAAGCGAAGGTGAGTCCCGGTCCGGGAGCTTGCGCGGGATCCAAACCTAGGCGCACGGCGCGACTGGCGTGCAGGAAGATCGCGTTCGCTCCGCCGGCTAGGGCTGCCTTCAGTTCCGCATTGGCGGAATCGGGATCGCTGGAGTGCGCGCTGGCGAGTCGTTCCCAACTACTGCTTTGGGCGCGCGCGCTTGTGCCGCGCACAAAGGGCCAGCTGCCGGGGGCCGCAGGGTTTGCACTGAGCTCACCCGCCCGTAGGGCATCGGCGCCATAAAGCGGTGCCAATTTGAAGCCTGCCGAGTGTTCGCGCACAAGACTTCGTTCAAAGTCCGCGCCCTTCAACTCCGCTTCAACTTTGGTGCGCCACTCGCTCCAAGCTACGTCCCTGAAATCTCCGTCAGAACTCACTTACATATTGCGGCGGTACTGACCGCCGACTTCATAGAGCGCGCCCGAAATCTGACCCAGGGTGCAGTGCTTGGTGGCTTCCAATAGAGACGCAAAAGTGTTGCCTCCACTGAGTGCGGCCCGGCGCAATTCGACCAGACTCTCTTCAGCCCGTTTTGAGTTGCAAGCTTGGAATGCATCGCGATTGGCGATCGCCAATTCCTTTTCCCTGTCCGTGGAGCGAATGACCTCGCCGGGGGTGATGGTGGGGGAGCCGGCACTGTCGAGGAAGGTGTTGACGCCGATGATCGGCCAATTGCCGCTGTGCTTGAGCGACTCGTACTTGAGCGACTCGTCTAGGATCTTGCTGCTCTGGTACATGCGTTCCATGGCGCCCAGGACTCCGCCGCGCTCGGACAAGCTCTCGAATTCCTTGAGCACCGCCTCTTCTACCAGATCGGTCAACTCGTC
>JAJDES010000063.1 GCA_029259675.1 Planctomycetota bacterium | reverse complement strand
CTTGGCTATTGGTCAGCGTGAGGGACTTACATCAAGCTCGGTTGATCGGGCTGCTCTCCGTGTCTTGCAGAGGATAGGCGACCCGCTGCTTCTTGAATGGGTCAAACAGGGGCTGAAATCCAAGGTTCAGTACGGTCGAATTGATGCACTGCGCGAAGCGCACAAGCACGCGGACGCTGAATCCGTCGAACTCCTGAAGTCCATTGCCCTGGCAGAGAAGAAGGAGGACATGCACCACTTTGAGGCGTATTTGGCAATCCATTCTCTAACGCTGCTGGGTGAGTGGGAGGCAGTCATGAAGGTGGCCATTGAGTCAGATCTTTCGATCTCTCCTTATCCATTCGAAGAGCGGCGAGACGGAGATCCGTTGTCTAGTTCCTCCGTAGAGAATCTTTGGGACAGGTTCCACAAGCAGTCGGCGAGCCCTGGGACGATTTTGGCAGCAGGGCTAACTTGCGACCCGCGTTTTCTTGAACCCATCGCTGTAGCGTTGAAACAAGCCGAAGTTACTGACGACGTCATTCTTAGTGCGGCTATTGCGATCAGGCTCCTTGGAAAACCGGAGTGCGTGACCGAGCAGAGGATTATTCGACGGCTATCGGAAGGCAGCGTCCCGGACCGTCTCCCAAGTCTCATCCTCGGCTTTGGAACACCGGCTTCATTGGAGGCCGTCGCAGAATATCTTGGGAGACACTTTGATCCTGGCCTGTGCGCGGACCTAGCTGGGCATGATGGTTGGGAAGAACAAGCTGCAAGGATGGCATGGGAACACAGGCTGGACGCCGAACGATCTTTACAGTTCGAACTGGTTGTCCCCCTGTTTGCTTCGATCGGATCAGAAGAAGAGGTTCGGCAATATATCGAGCCCATTGCATTTGGCATGGATAGACATCCATTTCGCGGAGCGGCTCGTCTGGAGGCCGTGAGAGTGCTTAGCAAGATAGACCCCGAGAGTGCCTTCGACGCTGCTTTAGGAGCAGCGCGCGAGCACGACGAGGAGTCTCGCGACCAGTTTCCGAGACTTCTCGTGGAGCTTGACGCAGGTCAAGCATCTGCGCATCTCGTTGAGATGATCAGGGCGGGCGACACCGAAGATTTTGAGGTGGCGGCGGCTGACGCTGTTTGCGACTGTGCGCTTTCGGAGCAGATCAACGCAATGTGGGAGTCGAGTGATAGTGCGTCTCGGCGCGCCGGTTGTATTCTCGCCGGACGGCGATCGATGACGGACGACGAGCTTCAGCGCCTGCGTCAACGTGCGGTGGATGTTGACGACGCGGTTTCTCGCGCAGCAATATCGGCGCTGCGGGAGCTGGCCCGGGCGCGAGGCGTTCGGGCTCTTTCAATGGAGGCTGCAAAGAAGAGCCCACGACGTAGGGGGATTCTCTTGGAACACGCTTTTTCTGCGGCGGCTGGAAGCAGAGATGTGCCTCTTGTCAGGAATGGGGTGTTTATAGATGCACTCAAATTCTCGCCGCTAGAATCCGAGGCGGCCGGTGAAATTTTTCGCAAGGGGAATCAGGATTATCAGCGCGGGGTCAGCGATCGCGAGAAGCGGCGCAAGAAGTAGGACGGCGCTCATGGCTTGATCATCAGTAACTGGATCATTACCAGCCCATTCGCGGGCCATTCTCGTGACCGAGTCCGTAAGAGCCAGATTGAGTGCGCTAATGCTTCACGGCTGACGCCGGACTAAAGCTCTGCGTCTCCACCACCTCCGCGCCACCTTGTCCACGCGCACGCAGACTTGCAGGGTTAGCGGTATACATCGTCTGCCTTCTGAAGGTCAGACAGGACCCTATCAATAAGTCGCTCAGGAGCTTATCAAAAGCAAGCTTGTACATGTTATGAGCCTTCCACCCGAAGTAATCAGGGAATAAGTTATCACGCATCTCGCGAGCAGCGTCGCTTTGGAGCGGCTCAAATGCAGCAGCGGGGAGGCTTGGAGATGTGGAAGCAGTACCAAACAAGGTTGCTTGTAACACGCCATGCGGACACCAATCCTTACAATCGTTTCTCGCGAATGGCCGCTTTATCAATCGTTTCAGGCCTCAGCTTGCTCGACCCTTGCCTTGCGCTCGCCTGCGGCGCTTTGCAAGGCGGAAGCATGGTACGCCCGACAGGACTCGAACCTGTGACCGCCGGATTAGAAATCCGGTGCTCTATCCAGCTGAGCTACGGGCGCCTGCGCGACAGTTTACCTGCCGGACTAGATTGTTCTACTTCCAGTAGGTGGGGAGATTCGCACTAGCGGGTGTTTAGCCGGCCGAGGGGGCACGCGGGGTCAAGCCGGAATTCGTTGGCGGAGCTTCTCGACGAAGAGGTGGACCCGTTCATTGCCTAGGGACCATGCCAGGACAGCCCTCCCAATCGTTGCTCGTCTACTGCTGGGCCGGGAACGGCTCAGTCGTCGAGGATGACGGAGAATTGGGGGTTGGAGATGTAGAAGCGCGTGAAGTCGTAGAAGATGGCCTGTTCGTACAGGACAACGTATTCGAGGCCATTGGGCGGAACGGTGACGGATAGCGTTTTTTGCCCTGAGGCCGGCACGACTCCGCGGAATCGAAGGAAGTTGGGACTCCCCACAACCAAGGCTCCGGTCAGCTCGGGCACATAGGTGGGGGCGGCGGCCTCGAAGCCGAAAATGTGCCAGATCAAGTCCCCGGGCGCTCCGATGAAGTGTTCCGTCTTCTGCTGGCCCACGCGCACCAGGTATTCGGTTTCGAGGGCTCTCGTCACGAAAGTCTCTTCCGTTATGGAGCCCGCCGATACCAATTCAGTGGGGCCGGGCAGGCCCTCGGCGCAGGCCGGTCCGCCGAAGTTGACCACGCCGGGTTCCCCTCCCAATCCGCCCACACTCGCGACATTCGAAAGCGTGACGCTCGGAGCCGCGAGGCCGGCGAGCAATTCCAACCCCGGGCCGCCCATGCCCCCGTTACCGCAGCCGGCGCCCGAATCGAGTCCGCCCATTCCGCCCATGCCGCCCTGAATGTTGGAGTCGATGCCCAGGCCGAATCCGCCCGCAACGCGCCATCCCGCGGGACCTCTGTAGCCATCGTTGAAGGGCGGCGGGCTCAAGTGGTCGCCTTCCTGGCCTTGACCGCTGACCAACGTGCACCCGTACACAAATGTATTCGAGTCCAGCGTCGAAAGTGCGTGGCCATCATCGGTGCCGTCGAAGCCGAAGCCGAATTCGGTGTCGAAGGAGCTATCGACGAGACTGACGGCAGTGGAGTTTTTGACGCGAGCGGCGCTCACCCCGGGCGTATCCGACAAGACATCGCAATCGCGCACTATCACCGGCCCATCACAGTCCTCCACAAGCAGCAGCTGGAAACCGAACTGCCAGCCGACTTGCTCGACTGAAAAGCCCGCCATGTTCACGGCGCGTCCCGCGGGCAGGTCAAAAACGCTGGCTGTCACCAAGCCGAAGAATCCGTTTGAGGCAAATAGGACGCCGGGGCCGTCCGCGACGACCGTCACGGCCAAGTCGTTGATTGTGAAGCCTGCGTACTGACCCGGCTTGACCAGCACCAAGTCTCCATCTGCGGCCACGGCAAGCGCGTCGTTCACTTGGGCGAAGGAGCCGGGGCTTCCCGTTTCATCGACGATGTGCACGCTCTGTCCGAGGGCGGGCGAGCCGATGGCAAGTAGGGTAAGAAGGCGGGTGGCGAGCTTCTGCATGTTTCGATACCGGGTGGGTCCCAATTGGAAAGTGGGAGACCCGTTTAGCTTAAGCCAAGCTCGCACACGCGAGTTCGCGCATGTGCTAATGAACCCGCAAATCCCCTGAAACCTGGGTTATGCAGCCAGAATCAAGGCCGTTTCTGGCCCGGGCTGTTCGCGAGCCGCCGCGCTAAGTGCCCAACGAACTATTCAAGCGCCCGAACGCCTCACTCGGGAAGAACTTCCGGTATGGAGTCCTTGTAGGGTTCGTGTCGCGGCATCTTTGCGGTGGGGTCGGTGGCGATTCCTCGCAGAAGGCGGCCCAGGAGGTCGGCTCCGGTGATGACCCGGCGTTCCTCTCCCCACAAGAGCAGAATGTCGCGATCAATGACGTCGTCCTCGTCGTGCTCGGGTTCGACCTCAAAGCGGCGCAACAGGGTTCCGATCGCCACCGAGGGATCGCGGGTCACAATCGGGCGGTGGCAGAATTGGTAGGCGTCGAGTGCGCTCGTTTGACTGAGCACCGCACGCAAGAACGCATCCGCGTCGAGAACCAATTGAGGCTCCTCATCCTCATCGGTCAAGATGACCCACTTGCGTTCCGACAGCATCACCGCCGCCACGAAGGGGTCCTTCGAATCGCAGGCGAATTCGGGGATCGTGGGCAGGTCCACGCGGCAGGGCAATGAAATCACGCTCTTGGGGTCGACCAATTCGCCCTCGGCCATGACCGGCAAGTCGTCCAACGAAAGGAAGTTGAGCGCGCCGGCGCCCTCTTGGTGTCCCAGGTCGGCTTCCTCGGCGTGCATGTGCTCTTCCATCCCCGCCCGCAAGTGTTGTTCGCGGAAGTATTGAGTGCCGTCCGCACCGAGCCAGGCGTCGAGCAGTTTCGCGCTGGGCTTGGCCACGATCCAAAAGAGCTTCTGATAGAAGCGCAGCACCGGTGCCAGGCGGGCGCCCATTTTCAATGCGTTGCGGGAGAAGTAGGCCTGCGGGATGATCTCGCCGACGAATGTAATTCCAAAGGTCGAGAAGGCGAAGGCGGCCACGCCGAACAACACCGAATCCATAAGCAACGTGAGCAACGTATTCACGCCGACATTGCCCCACAGGATCGTCGTCAATAGAAAGTTGCCGTCCTTGCGCAGCTCAAGGATCGTGTGGGCCTCCGGGCTGCCTTGTTCGGACTCGATCTCCAGCTGCATGCGACTGAGGCAGAACAGCGCGAGGTTCAAGCCACTGAACATGGCCGAATGCAGCAGGCACAGGCCGATGCCGAACCAAGTTGCGATCTCGACCAAGTTTTGCGTGTCGTCGTTGAGGAGAGCGAACATGGACAGCGTCAACAAGGATCCTCGAAGGAGGACTAGCTGGGGAAGGTGAGTGGGCGGGGGGGCTCTGCTACGACGGCGACCGCTCGTATTGGATGGGAGCGGTGGGTCTCGAATCCGTTGCGGACCGACTGAGTGGCGCGGACTCCGATTGTGGATTCAGATTGGCGGATTCAGATTGGATGGGCGAGCCTCCACAATGACACACGATTGGACCCGGGTCCCGAACAATCGGTTTGCCCGGCGCGGGTCGGACTGCCAACTTGAAAGCGGCGGTCGGTTGGTCAGGCTCAGCATGCCCGAATGCCACAAGCTGTGCAGCATCGGCAATTTGCGAGGACCCGAATCGGGCTTGCTGCAGTCTCCTTTTCGCCCGGGGCATGGAGCGCTGCCGAAACGCGCGACTTCTCAAGCTCAGCAGTGGATTGCTGCTGCTCCCATCCCCGGTGGCGGAACTCCCGACTTGGAGCTCGGGGCTGTCCTTGGGGGCACTTTCGAATAGCCGTGGGACGCAAAAATTGGTGGCCCGTCATTCGCCCGAACTCACGCTCTCCTGTGGGCCCAATTGTGATGGCAACCGAAAGTCCGCGGCGAGCTTCTGCGAGCTTCACAATGGGTATTGCGGCAACGGCGGTGAAAACGGATGCTTGGGCCCGCTCGCGAGATGGACGGAACCATTCGTCCAGGATCAACTTTTTTCGACTCTTGCACGGGCATGGCCGCGCAGTTTGGATACGGGTGGAACAAGACCTTAGAAAGCCTCAACTGGTGCCCAAAAATGACGGGCGACCCAAGGCCCTGCGCGCGCCGCAGCGGCTTGGGAAGTACCGCATCAAGCGCCGCATCGCCACGGGCGGATTCGCAGACGTCTTCGAAGCCGAGGATACGATTGAGGGCTTGCGCGTGGCCCTGCGTGTGCCGCGCGCGGATTTGGTAGATGATGAATTGCTCGGTGCTTTCAAGCGCGAAGTTCGCTTGCTGGCGCGCCTGGAGCACCCGAACATCCTGCCCCTGAAAAACGCGGACTTCATCGAGGGCACGCTTGTCGTTTCCAGCCTATTGGGCGAAGAAACCCTGGCCGATGTGCTCCACCGTCGCACGCCCGTGGCCAAGCTCTTGGACTATACGGAGCAGCTCCTGCGGGCCGTGGCCCACGCCCATGAACACGGCGTTATCCATTGCGACGTCAAGCCCGACAACCTGATTCTCTTTCGCGATGGACGCCTGCGGTTGGGGGACTTCGGCATCGCCAAGGCGGCGATCAAGGTCTTGGCGCTGACGGCATCGGGGACGATGGGTTACCAGGGACCGGAGCACGCCTTGGGTCGTCCGTCACTTCGATCCGATGTGTTTTCAATCGGGCTTGTCGTGTGGGAGATGTTGGCGGGGAAGTTGCCCGAGTGGCCCTTTGCCATGCCGTTCCCCAACCACGAGCGCGTGAAGCGCAAGGTTCATACGGAACTGATTGATTGGATTCGCCGCAGTCTGGAAGTGGATCAACGGGCGCGCTTTCGCGATGCGGGCGCGATGCTTGAGGCCTATCTGCGGTTGAAGCGTGCGGGCAAGTTGCTGCCGGGCAAGCCCAAGCGAGTGCGTACTTCCAAAGCCACTTTAGCCGATTGGCGCGCCAAGAAGCGCAGCGCCTTCGATCGTCAATTTCGCAAGGTGCTGGCACTTGGACATCACTGTTCGGGTTGCGGCGGTTCCATGTCCGAGTCCATGCGGGCTTGCCCCTGGTGCGGAAAGGCTCCCAAGCGCTACACGGGCAAGACAAGCATGCCCGAGCGCTGTCCGCGCTGTGGTCGCGGGCGCAAATTGGATTGGCGTTTTTGCGCTTGGTGTTACGGCGGGGGCTTCCGCCAGGTGGCCACCCGCGCCTATCCGGACAAGCGCTATAGCGCGGCCTGTACCAAGTCAGGTTGTGGCGGAAAGCTCATGCCGTTTATGCGCTACTGCCCCTGGTGCCGATCCAAGGTGCAGCGCAAATGGAAGTTCACGGGCGCGGATGCGCGCTGCAAAAGCTGCGGATGTTCGATTGCAGGCGACTATTGGTCGCACTGTCCGTGGTGTACCACCAAAATCCCGAAGAAGCGCTGAACACCATGGATGCCCATCTATTTGGCCGCGAAGCAAAATTACGCCGGCATTTTGTTTGGGATGAAAGGGGGGAGCTTGTGGTGCATACGACGTGTTCACCGGCCGGGTCCGGACTGAATGAGGACTCCCTTTTGGTGCTGGATCTGGGTCAAGGCCGTGGGCTGTTTGCCGTGGCGGATGGAGTTGGCGGCCATCCGGGTGGGGAGCAAGCTTCCAAATTGGCGCTGGAGGTCTTGCGCGATTCGGTCCAAGAACGCACCCAAGCGGGGGGATCCCTGCGCGAAGCTCTGCTGACGGGTTTTGATGCCGCCAATGCCGCGGTGCTCGAATTGGGTACCGGGGGCGGGACGACACTGGCGGCGATTGAAATCGACAAACAGCGCATTCGCGCTTACCACGTCGGCGATTCGAGCGTCCTGGCCTTCGGGGGGCTCGGCAAGATCAAGTTGGAGACGATTTCGCACTCTCCAGTCGGCTACGCTCTCGAGGCGGGCTTGATTTCCGAGGCGGCTGCGCGCGTGCACGAAGACCGGCACGTGGTCTTCAATATCGTGGGTGACGCGGATATGCACATCGGCATCAGCCCGCCTCTAAGTCTCAACTTCCGAGATACGGTGTTGCTGGCCAGCGACGGCTTGTTTGACAACCTGGCCGTGGATCAGGTTGTTGAGGAGCTTCGCAAGGGTTCCCTTGGGGCCGCAATCGAAAATGTAGTCGTCGCCTGCCAGGCCAAAATGGCTTCGGGCGGACACCCCGATGACCTGACTTTGATCGCCTTTCGTCCCAGCACGATTGGGAAGCGTCGCGCGAGCCGAGCGAAGCAAAGCGGGTAAGGGCAAGCTGCACCGGGCTCGCGCACCGGGCTTATGCTATCGCGAGCATGCTGTGCCTCCCCAGGTTTCTCAGTATGGCCTCGAAACCAGGGATTGACTGCTATTAGCCGCCGATCAATACATCCAACGCATTGTTGTATGTAATCGTAAAGTCGGGTGCGAGCGTCGCGCCTTGGGCCGTGATGCAGGCACCGATCAAGCTCGGATCGGCTGGAATGTCGAGACTGAGTGTGCCGAGGTTCAGGAAAATTCGGAACGGGGGCAGCACGAGCAGCTCGCCGAACTCGGGGAAGATGAAGCCCGAAGTGGGTCCTCCGAAACCGATGACCAAGTAAGCGGCAATGGCACCGGGCGTGGCAATGTCGATTGCGGTGTTCCAACTGCCCCAAATCTCGGCCGGATTCGTTTCCGTCAATCCCAGGGGGTTGATGCCCGTTCCGTTGCGCACTACCGAGGAGCCGGGCGCGTGCAAAGTTACGTTGTCGAGCCCGATGTCCCAGGGCTGAAGGAGTGCGAAGAAGTCGGGGTCAATCCACCAGATTTCGACTCTATCCACGCTTTGAATGACGTCGTTCCAGTCGTCTCCGCCGGCGTACTGACCCGTCCAACCTGCGGGTGTGGCGTCCATCGATTGGCTGGGGATGGCGAAGTCGTAGGAAACCCAGCCGGCACCCTCGAGCGGGATGTCGGGTCCGACGCTGTAGGCCAAGCTATCGTCGCTGGGATTGGCTGTGCCCTTTGTATCGCGCAACACAATCGACATTTGGAAGCCGCTGCCATCGCCGAAGGTGACTCCGTCGGTGCGCGCATCAAAACTGAGGGAGGTAACGCTTTTGGCGCGGAAATCGCCTTCGAAGACTCCGTTACCGGAAATCCAAATCGGGGCAAAAGTGTCCGCGAAGGATTGGTGTAGCCAACTGCCCGGGTTGCCGCCGGAAGTTTCGATCACGTCGCTGGGGTTGTAGCTCCATCCGCCGAAATTCGTTCCGCCGCTGAAACCGTCAAAGAGCGGGCCGGCTCCGTTGCCGTTGGCGAACAAAGTGGGAGAGAGCGCGAGGGTTGCGGCGCAAAGGAAGGCGGTGGTTTTCATACTGCTGGGGATCGGGTTGCTCGACGGAGCGTGCAGCTTGTGCTGCGGGATGCTCATCCACGGTTGTAACCGACACGGGCCTTTTGGGGGCGATTGGACAGGGGGAATGGGCTCGATAGGGCAGCCGTCGAAGTTCGGCGCTGCGGGCCACGGAAAGCTCCGTTTTGGTGTTTCCGGCGGCCCCGGGGCTCGGCGCTGCTGGTGCCGAGGTTTCCGAAGGCGTCTCCCGCGGCGCGGGTGGGCTCCAGGGCTCCTTCGCGGTTGCGGTCCCATGGGGCGCGGGTAGGCTGGCGCGCCGATTCTTTCACCACCCAAGACCAATCACCTATGCGCCACTCCCTTTCCATTCTTGCCCTGTGCGCGGCAGCCCTGCCGTCGGCTGCCCAGGACGATACTTCGCTCTACGTCAACCCCGAGGTCGTGCCCGTGCGTGAGTTGGACGCGACGGATGCGTTCATGGGGCTCACCCAACGCGAAAAGCTGTACGCGCATTGGATGAGCGTCGCCAGTTGGGAGGGAGCGCGGATTACCTTCGCGCAAGTTTCGGACGAGTCGCCCGCCATACTCGATTTGATCTTGCACGTTTTTGCGCGCGACCCGCGTCCATTGCGCATTGCGTTGAGCAGGACCGGAATCACCGACGCGGAAATGACTGCGTTCGAACTGTATGCCGCGCGCTTCCTCTCCAACTGCGGAAACTACCTGTCCTTCGGTGATACGAAGTTTGTCCCGTCTATTCCGGCCGAGCGCTTTGCCCTCATCGTGCGAACGGCCGCTTCGGTCGGGCATATGAAAGACGGCAAGCTTCAGGCGCTTTTGGACGCATGCATCGAAGACATCTATTCGTTGGATGCGGATGAGCGCGCCCTGGGCCTTGGGGAGGCCGGGACCTCCGGCTACTACGGCTCCAACGTTGTCGAAGAAGATGTCGAGCGCATGAAGCGCTTCAATGCCAGTCTCGGCATCGAAGCCTGGAATACACGCTTGTTCAAAGACGAGGAGTCGCGGACTCTGATCCTAAAAATTGCCTCTGTAAACAATCGTGCGGAGCGCCGGGGCGAGTTCGAAGGTTGGAACATGGTCTATCAGTACGGCGACTTCGGAGCCGAACTGACGAAGGTCAACGCAGCCTTTGAAAAGGCGCTTGAGTACGCGGCCAATGACGAGCAAAGGGAAATGGTGAAGGATTACATCCGCCACTTCCAAGAGGGCCATATATCCCTGCACAAGGATGCCATGCGGCATTGGGTGCGCGATCAGGGACCGGTGGTGGAAACCAATTTGGGTTTCATCGAAACCTACCGCGATCCGATTCACGTGCGCGCTGAGTGGGAGGGCTTCGTGTCCATGGTCAACAAAGAGCAGAGCGCCAAGTTGGGTGTGCTGGTCGACGCGGCCCCGGTCTTCATTCCGCTCTTGCCCTGGGGCGCGGCCTTCGAGAAGGACACGTTTCGGCGCCCGGATTTCACTTCCTTGGATGTGCTCGCCTTCGCCAACAGCGGCATTCCGGCCGGTATCAACATTCCCAACTACGACGAGATCCGCATGAATGACGGCTTCAAAAACGTCAGCTTGGGCAATGTGCTGCGCTCCTCGGGCAAGAGCACCAAGCGCGCCGAGTTGGTGGCGGACCGCGATCAGGAGCTTTACAAGTCGCTGTCCAGTGAAGCCTTTGAAGTGCAAGTCGGCCTGCACGAATTGTTGGGCCACGGTTCCGGCAAGTTGTTCATGGAGCTCGAGGACGGCACGCGCAACTTTGAACCCGACACCGTCAATCCCGTGCTCGGTGAGAGCGTTTCGACGTGGTACCAGCCCGGCCAAACCTGGGGCTCCGTATTCGGTCGTTTGGCCAGCAGCTGGGAGGAATGCCGCGCCGAAAGCGTGGGGCTCTTCCTGTGCACCGACCAACGCGTGCTCGATATCTTTGGTCACGAGGGCGATGAGGGCGACGACATCGCCTACATCAACTGGTTGATCATGGCCCGCGCAGGCTTGAACGCGTTGCAGTTCTACGATCCCGAGACAAAGAACTGGGGCCAGGCGCACATGATGGCGCGCTTCGCGATTTTGTCCGTCCTGCTCGAAGAAGGCGACGGGGTCGTGCAAATCGATCGGGACGAAGAGGGCCGCTACGTGGTGCTCGTCGACCGCAACAAGATTCGCACCAGTGGGCACAAGGCGATTTCGGACTTCCTGACGAAGCTCAATGTCTACAAGGCTACCGCTGATATCGATCACGGTAAGGCCATGTACGATCACTACACGACGGTCAGTGAGGAGCTGCTGCCGGCCCGCGATTACGTGATCTCAACGCGCAAGCCGCGTCACATTTGGGTCCAGCCGGTAACGGACTTGGATGCAAAGGGAAACGTCGTGCTGCGCACCTATCCGGAAAGCTACCAAGGAGTTATCGACTCATTCTTGGATCGCTACGGCGCGTTGTAGAGCTCGCTACAGGCGCGGACAACAAAACAGCCGCTTTCCCGTGACCGCCTAGGTCCAACGGGGAGCGGCTGTTTTCGTGTGAGGATTACGCTCGCGGCGCGGGTCCGACTCTTTGAGCGCGCAGCGACAACGCGCGGCCGGTATGCAGTGCGCGCTACTTGCGGGGGGGGATTTCCAACCACCACGCGCGTTCGGACTGCAACAGTCCGTGCTTGTCCTGCAGAACCCAAGGATCGCGACCGTCCTTCGGGGTTTCGTCGCGCACGCGGCAAATCACACGCCAACGACCGGGTTCCATTTGGTTGGGATGCAATTCCAAGCGGTGCTCATCCCTGGTGCGATGGGGCTTGGCGTCGATCGGCGGCAGCGGACTGCCCTTGGCGCGCAGGGCCGCATCCTGGGCTACACCGGGACTCTTGGGCGCTTGCGCTTCCGGCAAGACAAACCACTCGATTTCAAGTTTGTGCCGCTTGGGCTCCAAGGTTTCCAAGGTGAAGACGATCGGCTTGTAATTTTCATTCGACTCCACTTCGAGCAGGATGTTTTGGGAGGAGGCGTAGGGAAAGGGTGCGGGAGATACGGAATCGATCGGGTCCACCAAGCGATAGATCGCAAGCACGATGGCTTCGCGGCAAGGCGGGCAAAAGTCCCTGGCGCTGTCCATCACGCATTTGTAGGTCGGTTTCCAAAAACCCTTCAGCTGACCTGCTCCACCGGGATAGACCCCGACTCCCGAAACTCCAGCTTCGATCCAATGGGCCCAGGGGACATCCTGCTCGGCGGGTACGCGCGAGACGTTGGGGGCGCCCGCCGGGGAGTACCTGGTGGCGAAGGGCACATTGGGTTGGTCCGTTTCGTCGCTCAGTTTGGCGAAGGTGGCTCCGAAGGAGCTCAAGGTCGATGTCAAATTCTTAGCGCCTGCACCAATCGTCGCCGCGGCAACGCCCGGTACG
>JAJDES010000620.1 GCA_029259675.1 Planctomycetota bacterium | reverse complement strand
GCTTGCCCCGGCGTGTGCACTTGATGGGGATCGGCGGCGCGGGCGTTTCGGGGGCTGCGCGAATCTTGAAGGATCAGGGTCACGAACTCAGCGGCCACGACATCGGCGCCTCGGGAACGCTTGAGGCGTTGGAGGATCTCGGCCTCCCGATCGACCTTTGCCCGTCGGTCGCGGCCGTCCTTCCAGCGGATGCCCAATGCATCGTACGCTCGGCGGCTGTGCCCAATGACGATCCCCAACTCTTGGCCGCCCGTGCGCGCGGCTTGGAAATTCTGCGCTACGGCGAAGTGCTGGGTCGCCTGGCGCCGCCCGAACGTTGCTTGGCGATGGCCGGGACCCACGGCAAGACAACCAGTTCATGGATGACGTGGTATGCGGCCCAGGGCATTGCCGGCGGCGACAAATTGCGCGCTCCCGGAGCCCTGGTCGGCGGGCTCTGTCGCAGTTTGAATACCAATGCGATCAGCGCCGCGGACGACGGTTGGTTTTGCGTCGAAGCTTGCGAATACGACCGGACCTTTTTGCAACTCGCCCCCTTCGGCGCCTTGATCACCAATGTCGAGGGCGATCACCTCGACTACTACGGTTCGCTGGGTGCGATCGAAGAAGCCTTTGCGCGCTTTGCCAATCGCGTGCACGCCTCGGGACTCTTGGTGCTGGGCGAGGATGTACCCGAGTGCGTGGAGCACGCCGCGCGCTGCAACACCTGGCGCATGGGGCGCGAATTGGAATTGGACCTTTTGGGCGAGCGCCGCGGTCACTTCCGCTTTCGCCTGCGCGGTCCGGGCTTCTGTGTGAATGACGTGCAGTTGGAAGTTCCCGGCGAGTTCAATGTCACCAACGCGGCCCTGTCCCTGGCGCTTGTCATCGGGCTCGAATTGCGCGATGGCAAAAATGCGGGTGATTGTTCGCGCGCCGCTGCCGCCGGCCTGGAAATGTTCTTGGGCTCCGCGCGGCGCTTTGAACCCTGGGGCACGGTGGGGGAGGTCGAAGTCGTGCACGACTACGCCCACCACCCGACCGAGGTGCGCGTGACGTTGGAAGCCGCGCGGCGCGCATTGCCGGGCCGCTCGCTCGAAGTGCTGTTCCAGCCCCATCAGCACAGCCGCACCGCCCGCTTCCTGGAGGACTTTGCCGAATCCCTGCGCAGTGCGGATCGGGTGGTTGTAAGCGATGTTTACGGGGCCCGAATTCACAGCGACGGCGCGCGCTTCGCCGGCTCGGTAGAATTGGTCCAAGCCCTGCGCGCGCGGCGCGTGAATGCAGTTCTGGGCGGAGCGCTCGAAGCCAGTCTGGATGCATTCGTTGAGGGCATGCCCGAATCTGCGGCAGCCCTGGTTTTGGGCGCCGGTGACGTGGAAGGAGTACGCGATGAGCTCCTGCGAAAGTTGGCCCTGTGCAGTCCTGCGCGAAGCCGACCTATCCTCTAGAACAACCATGCGAGTGGGTGGGCGAGCGCAGTACCTGCTCGAGCCCTCCGACCCCGAGGAACTGCGCGCGGCCTGGAAATTCGCGCGCGATGAAGGGATCGACATTCGCATTCTGGGCGGTGGCGCCAATTTGCTCCCGGACGATGGGCTCCTGCCGGGAGCGGTCATCGACACCGCGCGCATGCGCCGAGTGTTTCGACCCTCGTCCGCTAACAAAGGGGACCTGTTCGAAGCCGAGCACCCGCGCTTGGAGACCTTTGATCAAGAGGCGCAGGACACGCGCTTGGTGGCGTGGGCCGGGGCCAGCATGCCCGGGCTTGTGCGCACGGCGGCCGAACTGGGTTGGTCCGGACTGGAGG
Organism: Planctomycetota bacterium; assembly: GCA_029259675.1. Classification (GTDB taxonomy): domain Bacteria; phylum Planctomycetota; class UBA1135; order UBA1135; genus JAJDES01. The sequence continues at coordinate 3,557 of JAJDES010000620.1, read as the reverse complement.
GTTTGGTCGGCGTTCCCGGCTCACTCGGCGGCGGCGTAGCCATGAATGCCGGCGGGCGCTGGGGGGAAATGTGGGATGTGGTCGAATCGGTTCGATTGCTTCAACCCGACGGCGAGTTGGTGGATCGCGAGCGCTCCGCATGCACGCCCTCCTATCGCAATGGAGCCCTGGGCGACAACATCGTTGTGGGAGCGGTTTTGAAGCTCAAAGCGGCGCCCAAGCCGCAAATCCAAGAGTGCATGCGCCAATTCCTGACGGAAAAGCGCGCGGTGCAACCGGTGACGGAAGCCTCGTCGGGTTGCGTTTGGAAAAACCCCGATCCCGAACTTTCGGACGGGCGCTCCGCAGGTCGCCTGATCCAGGATTACGGCTGCAAAGGCCTGCGCCAGGGCGGAGCGCAGGTCAGCGAATTGCACGGCAACTTCATCATCAATCGCGGCGGCGCCACGGCCGCGGATGTGTTTGCATTGATTGAAGCGGTGCGCGCTCGCGTGGCCGACGGTTGCGGCATTTTGCTGCAGCGCGAAGTTCGCGTGTGGATGGCGCCGGGTCGACCGGAGCCGGCCCTTTAGGGCAGGCATGAATCGCGCTGGTTGGTAGGCCCCCAGGGGGCCCTTGCCTTCCCAGTTCTATTGGCAGATGCGCATGGACGCCGTCCTTGATCTGCGCAGTCCAAACGAGCCCGGAATTGCGGCGCCGGTCTCGACTTGCCGCTGGGCCGGACACCCGCTGGGCGATCCAAGGGCCTCGGGAGTGCATTTGAAGGGCACGGGACCCGCTTTTGGGGCCGGACAGGAATGCTCAATACTTCTCGGGCTTTTCGCTTGAGGGGTTCCAGGTTGCCGACGATACCCATTGTTGGCAGGCGCCCGGGATCCCTACCTGGTACAGACCACTAAGCTCATTCCCTACCTTCCCCACCCTGGATCGTTCCCCTGCGATCCTCGAGCTTAGAAGAGTCGTCTAGTCGGGGCTCCCGGGAGCCGCTATCCTTCTGCCAGATAACCCGTTCGGGACGGGCCGGTCCGCTGCTCCAGGTCGGGGTGCGCGGATTTTTTTCATTCCCGAGTATGGCTGGAGATAGGTGATATGTCTGATTCAAGCGAAGCTTCTCAGGTCGAGGAGCCGTTCCCGCTCTCAACTCTGCGGCATTCGGTAGCACACTTGATGGCTTCGGCTGTTGAGAAGCTCCATCCCGGCGTGAGTTTCGGCTTCGGGCCCTCGATCGAACACGGTTTCTATTACGACTTCGATCTGCCCGAACCGCTGGAGGACAAGGACCTCAAGAAGATCGAGAAGGAGATGCGGCGCATTGCAAAGCGCTCCAAGGAGATCACGCGCAGGGAAGTGACCCGCGACGAAGCGCGCAAGGAGCTGACCGAACGCGGGCAGAGCTACAAAGTCGAGCAACTCGACTCGATCCCCGAGGGCGAGACCATTTCCTTCTATGGCCACGCCGGTTGGGAAGATTTGTGCGAGGGGCCCCACGTGGATCGGCTCGACCGACCCTTCCATTTCAAGTTGCTGAGCCTGGCCGGCGCCTATTGGCGCGGTGATGAAGCGCGCCCGATGTTGCAACGCATCTACGGCACGGCCTTCTGGTCCGAAGCTGAATTGGAAGCGCACCTCGCTTGGCTGGAGGAGGTCAAGGAGCGCGATCACCGGCGCCTCGGCACCGAGTTGGATCTCTTCAGCACCCACGCGGAAGCGGGCTCCGGCTTTGTCTTCTGGCATCCGCGCTTGGCCATAGTGCGCCAGGAGATCGAACGCTTTTGGTGGGATGCGCACTCGCGCGGCGGCTATCAGCCCGTCTACACCCCACACGTTTCGCGCGAGCAGCTCTTCGCCGTTTCGGGCCACCTCGAAAACTACGCCGATCTGATGTACGCCCCGATGGCCATCGACGAGTTGCCCTACCGGGTCAAGCCGATGAATTGCCCGGGGCACATCTTGATCTACAAGAGCCGCAGCCACAGCTACCGCGACTTGCCCCTGCGCTGGGCCGAATTGGGCACCGTGTATCGCTACGAACGCTCCGGCGTCTTGCACGGCATGTTGCGCGTGCGAGGCTTCACCCAAGATGACAGTCACATCTTCTGCACGCCCGAGCAGTTGGAAGTGGAGTTGGCGGGTGTGCTCGAGTTGATTCGGCACGTTCTCTCCACCTTCGGTTTCGAATTCAAGGCCTACTTAGCCACGCGCCCCGAGGACAAGACCATCGGGGACGATGAAATTTGGGAGCGCGCGACCGCAGCCTTGGTGGCGGCGGCCAAGCGAGCCGAGATGGAGCTTGAGTTGGATGAGGGCGGCGGCGCTTTCTACGGGCCCAAGATCGATTTCAAGATCAAGGACGCTCTGGGCCGCGAATGGCAGAACTCGACCGTGCAGTGCGATTTCAATTTGCCCGAGCGCTTTGACATGACCTACACCGATTCGGATGGTCAACACAAGCGTCCGATCATGGTGCACCGCGCCATCCTCGGCAGCTTCGAGCGTTTCGTGGGCGGCTTGATTGAACACTTCGGCGGTCGCTTCCCGCTCTGGCTCGCGCCGGTTCAAGTCTCCTTGATTCCCATTCGGGAAGAACATGCGGATTACTGCCGCGGGCTCGCCGAGCGCCTGTGCGGAGAATTGTTCCGTGCGGATTGCATGGATGCTCCGGGCCACATGAACAAGAAAATCAAGCAGGCGCAGCACGACCAAGTGCCCTACATGTTGATCGCCGGTGAGCGCGAGCAAGAGGAGGGCACCGTGGCTGTGCGCAGGCGCGGCACTCGCGAGCAAGTTGTGATGCCGTTCGAAGACTTTCTGGCTCAAATGCGGCAGTTGCGCGCGTCCAAATCTTTGGAGCTGCCCGAGTTGGTGGCTTCGGCAAACGCCAGTTGAGCCGCGCCGCTTCGCTCCCGACCGGAGCGGATCGGCGCAGCAAAGACCCCATGGCCAAAGTCTGGATCGTCAAGGCCGGTCACACCGTGTCCGAGTTGATTCCCAGGCGGGGTGATTTTCCCGATTGGTTTCGCAGCGGCTTGGGTCTGGCTTCCGAGCTCGTGGGTGAAGTTGAGCCACCGTTGGATGAAGCGCTACCGGCGCCGAAGGAAACCTTGGCGGCCGTTGTGACGGGCTCCAGTTCCATGGCAACCGATGCGGCTCCCTGGAGCTTGCGCATTGAAGCTTGGTTGCGGGAACTCGTCGCGCGCAAGATTCCAATCCTCGGCGTTTGCTACGGCCATCAGCTCTTGGCGCGCGCCCTTGGTGGCCGCGTGGATTGGAACCCCAAGGGTCGCGAAATCGGCAGCATCGAAGTCCGGCTGAACGAAAGCGGACGCTGCTCCGAACTCTTTGGGGGACTGCCGCAAACGCTCGTGGTGCAAGCTTCCCACAGTCAATCGGTCACCCAGTTGCCCGCCGGGGCCGAACTCTTGGCCGGAAATGCCCACGATGCGATGCACAGCTTTGCCGTTGGAACCCATGCCTTTGGGATTCAATTTCATCCCGAATTTGATGCGGATATTTCACGCGGTTACATCGAAGCGAGAGCTGCGGCGATCCGCGCCGAG
>JAJDES010000619.1 GCA_029259675.1 Planctomycetota bacterium | reverse complement strand
CGCCGGAGGATTCCGCCAGCACGGATGTCAAACGCGCCCTGGGTGAGTTGGGAAGTCGGCGCCTTGAGAGTGAAGCCGAAGACATTCCCGAAAGTCCCGAAGAGCGCGCGGCGCGCGTGGCCAGTTACGCTGCGCTTTACGATTCGATCACGCTGCAATCGGGCCAGATCCTTTACGGCTGGATTCGCAACCCCGATCGATTTGCCCTGGGCGATTTGGAACGCGAATCCGAAGCGGTTGTCTTTGAACAGGTGGATCCCCGCTCGGGCGCCCAACGCTTCCGCGGCATGGCGCCGATTGAGTATGAGCGCGAGCGCATCGCGGCCTTCGATTTTGCGGGCACACCGAGCAATCGCATTGAACGCACTCTGCGCGAGATGCGAGGTCAAATCAGCGTCTCGAACTATGAGGCGTCGCTCGAATTTGCCAAGGACTGCATCGCTTCGAGGCTGGTGGCACCGCGGGCGTTGGACGCGGCGCGGGAGGTTTGTCGGGCATTGGTGCCGATTGATCCGCTCAATCCCGAACCGCGCTTGATCCTAGCTCGGACGTTTGAAGCGGAATTCAATTTTGATCGAGCGTTCAGTGATTTGAATCAACTCTTGAGCGAGTTCAAGCAGCACCCGGCCGTGCATGTCCAAATGGCCGAACTGGAAGCGCGCCTGTGGTTGTATGAATCGGCTCGCGCGCGATTCCGCACCGCATTGGAGCTGGATCCGCGCGACTGGCGCACGCTGGCCAGCTTTGGTCGATTCCTGCTCGGTCGTGGGGACGATGCGCAGGCGCGCAAGTACTTAGAGCGGGCCAGTCGCTTGGCCACAGAAACCGGCAGTGTGCGGGAACGCGTTGAACTGGCGGTGGACCAGGGCCAGGCGCACTTGCGTTTGGGTGAATTGGCGCCCGCCCTGGGCGCCTTCCGAATCGCGAGTCGATTGAGCCCAAGCGATCGTCACGCCCAGGCCGGCGTTTTTGCATGCGCCCTGTTGGAGCCGACCGAGTTGGCGGACGTATCCAATTTGATCGGCGCCGAGCTTGAGCTTGGCGGGTCGGGTTCCCTGTCGGGAATGGGAGCGGGATCGAACCCGAACTCCGGAGTTGCCGGCCAGGGCTTGGGGCAAAGCGCCATCGGTTTTGAACTGCTCTACGACGCGGGCCTGTTGCACTGCTTGCGCGGCGAGTGGGAGCAAGCGCGCCTGCGGTTGGAGTCGGCAGTGGCAGCGGATGCGCTCCAAGCCTCCAGCGCCCACGCCGCCTTGTCCTGGTTGGCCGAACAAACCGGCCATCCGGATGAAGCCTTGCGCTTTGCGGACTTGGCCCATGAGGGCAATCCAAAGGATCCGTACGCGCTTTACCAGCGCGGACGCTTGTTGGCCAATCGCGATGCTTTGGAGGAAGCTCGCGCCGCCTTCGAGGGTGCCCTGTCGGAGGACATCGATTTTGTGGACGCTTCCATTGCCCTTGGTCAATTGGCCTCACGGGAAGGTCGTCATGAGGATGCGGAGCACTACCTGCGTCGTGCCGCCGAGGCTGCGCCGGAACGGGCGGAGTTGCATGCCCTGCGCGGCAAAAACTTGGCCGCCTTGGGCAATTGGGTGCGTGCCCGCGAAGTTTTCGGGACCGCGCTCGAACGCGATCCCGCACAGCCGTTGGCCCTGTGCGGCATGGCCTGGTGCGCCTATCGCTTGGATTCGATCGAAGAGGCCCTGGCGCAATTGGCGGAGTTGGACGATCGCCGCCGCAGTCAGCCCGAAGAGGATCTCTATCGTGTGTGGTCCAAGCAGCAACTGGACCGCATTGTTTCCCACGCGGAGCAAGTTCAATGGGAGGATCACTTCGAGCGCACGCTGATTCGCAACGCTTGGATCATTGACGAAGGCGTCGGCCCGTTGGTCTCGCTCAAGGACGGCGAGCTGCTCATTGAGGGAGCCTTCGCTCGCAAGGGGCGCGTGCGCTTTCTGCGCGAATATCCGGCCAACGCATTCGTGTCGATCTCGGCGCGTTTGTGGATTGATCCGAGCAGCGCGGCCAGCTGCGGGATATTCCTAGCCCGCGAGCGCGAACGCCGACGCGTGCTGGAAACTCAAACCGAAGTCAGTCTTTCGCGTCAGCGCGACAACCGCCCTGAGATTCGTCTCAGGCGCCCCGGTTTGGCCCAGGATGACGTGCGCGATGAACACGCCTTGGAGTTTCCGGCAGGGCGTTGGGTGGAACTCGAGATTGTGCGCAGCGGTGATGATTCGCGGCCGTCGGTCTCGCTTTTCTTGGACGGAATCCCCCTGGCCGAAAACATCGCCATGCCCGATTTGGGCCGCGCCGCCAGCGATCTGCGCGTGGGCGTGTTCGTGGAAGGCGACACCGGTCGCACGGCTAGCGTGCGCATGGACGACGTGCGCGTGATTTATCGCACAGGAGAACGTCGATGAGCGGCCTGCGCCGGATTCACCCAGGCGGCACGCATGCTGCGGGCTTCACCTTGATCGAGCTGATGACGGTCTTGGTCATCCTTTCGATCTTGGCCTATTTCATGGTGACTCAATTAGGGAGCGCCGACGAGGCGGTCAACATCAAATTGGTTCGCGCGGACATGGAGCGTGTCGGCGTTGTGCTTTCGAGTTACGAGTCGGAACTGGGCGATTACCCCAGCAGCACCTATCCCGAAAAAGCCGGCTCGCCGCCCAACTTGCTGAACGTAGGTGCGGAGTGCTTGGTGCTCGCGCTCTTTAGTTCCGGGCGCGACGGCATGGGGCTTTCGCCGGACAGCCTCGACAACACGGACGGCGACAGCAGCCAGACGACGTTGACGGACTTGCCGACGCGGGATCTTTTTGAGTTCGTCGATGCCTGGGGCAATCCGGTGGCCTACTTCCACCGACAGGATTACGGCCGCACGGATCTCTACACCACTTTCGATCCGGTGACCGGCGCTCTCCTGGAGAGTGAGGTCACGGCCTGGATCAACCCCAAGACCAAGTTGGCCTACAACCATCGCAGTTTCCAATTGATCTCCGCCGGTCCCGACGGGTTGTTCGGGACCCCCGATGATGTGAGCAACACCGGCCGCTGATGGAGCCCATTCGAATTATGCGGGCCGGCAACAAGCAGCGGGCGGGGTTGACCCTGCTCGAGTTGCTCCTGGTGATGATTCTGATGGCGCTTTTATTCGGCGCGGGCATGGGCAGC
>JAJDES010000618.1 GCA_029259675.1 Planctomycetota bacterium | reverse complement strand
ACCCTCAACACCGTTCAATGCGCTGGCTTGGCATGCACGGACGAGGTCTGCGTCTGGATCAGGTGCCATTTGTGAGACTCTGGACGCACATCTGACGTCTAGAATGCAGGTTCGGTTCCACGCGGTTAGGCGCATTGCTCGCGCATTTCCGATTTTGAACGCGAGGCCCGCTTCTTGAGCTGATGGAGTGGGTTCCGGGGCACAAATTACGCATTTCACACCATTGGGGCGCCGGCGTTTGCCAAGCAAAACAGGCCTTTGGGAGCCCTGAAGTGCCCCAAGTTGGGATCCCCGACCGCATCGGGCTGCGCCAGTCCGAAAGTCGTCCACCCGGGGCATTCGACGAAAGCCTGTGGCTCGAAGCCGTTGGGCACAGGACCCGTCCTGTCGCCGGTAGGCTCCGTGAAGCCCTCCAGGCCGCAGCAGCTCCACCGGCTCGGCTCACTGCCAAGTCCTTCACAGCGCATGTCGATGCACGCTGTGCCTGACCCCATGGCTGTGGATTCCAGTCTGCGCTGGTTTAGCAGTGTCCCTCTGATTTCGAAGCCCCCCGTAAATGACACAAAGCTGTCACAGGACAGCTCGCGTCTCACTTCGACTGCAGCCGACTCGTCTGAGCCAGCGCCCTTTCCCCCGCCTGTCCCCTCGCGCCTCCTGCCTCCCCAGGAATACCGGCGCCAGGCTCATTTTGACCAGCGGATCAGCCGCCGACCAAAATCACCGGATCCAACATGGTGAAGGTGGAACCGACGGAACTTACGCAGGAACTTGAACAGCTGGAATCAGCAGTCTCGCAACTGGCCGAAACAACTTCGACCCGCGAACTAAGCCCCTGGGTACCCGAGAACTGTGTCGTCTGCACGCACATCTGACCGGCGATCATGGATGCGGGTCGATCGGGGCCGGAGACAAGCGGGCGGTAAATCGCCGTGCCGACTCCGTTTCCAGAAACGGGTGTCTTGCCACCCTTTGCCTTAACAACCTGGAAGGGGGAGCCGCCCGAACTAACCAAGTTCATTGCGCTCGCCTGAGTCACAGCGACCTCTTCGACGGGTGCCGTAAGAGTGAAGATCGTCAAGTTGCCTAGGTCCACGACCGTTCTCTCGGGAACGGCGATATCAATAACTTGCACGACATCCTGAAGGTCCATGGTGCGCGCCACGGAAACCTCGGCGAACGGCAAGTAATGCTCGGGCTTGAGGATGAACGGGCGGCCCTCATATACGGCGCCCAGGTCAAAGGAGTGCCCGGCACCCAATCCACCTTCGAGGTAGATAGCAATGACCAGGTGGGTGATACCCCGTGCCGAATAGCCTGTTACTTCCGCCGAAATCGGAAGGCCGGCGAAGGGCGAAGATTCCTTGCTGAGGGGGTCGCTGGCTCGCGCGAGTTCTTCCGCATCGGGGAAGCCGTCACCATCGCTGTCCGCGAGTGTTCCGTCGAGATTGAGCGCACGCTCCAAGCCATTGGGAAGGCCGTCGCCATCGCGATCCTTCATAGCCGAGCTAGGCGAGGCGCTGAGCGTCGAAGGCTCTCCGAGGCCCATGCCGATTGCCGCGCCAACCAAACTCAGCAGTGCCGCCGCCGGAAGCAGCGGACACCATCCGTGTTGGTCTTTGGTCCAGTTGTTTAGTGCCATTCCGATTGGGTCCTTACAGGGCTGACCGGTTTGCCGAAGCCTGCCGGTGGCTTCAAAAGGATCTGATCCCCTCTAAAACACGCTAAGGCGCGGGTTGCTTCCAACCCACGTATAGACCGGCTCCGGAGCAAAGGTAACAGAACTGCTAGGGTTTCGGCGCATCTCGCTTCGAGCCTGAGAGCCCCGGCACCCGGATTTTGCCCGGTTTGGGGCTGCCGGTCATTTTCTAGGCCCTTGCCTGAGAATGGCCCTCTGCGCAAAGTAGTCCGCCGCAAGCGCCCGTAGCTCAGCTGGATAGAGCGTTCGCCTCCGGAGCGAAAGGTCACAGGTTCGAATCCTGTCGGGCGTACCAACCACTCAATTTGTCACTAGGACAAGCTCCTCAGTCGCTCAAGTTGAACGCTTTTTAAATCAAATCGACCGCCCCCCCAGAGCTCAAAGCCGGGCGGAGCGGTCGATTGAAAATTGCTGTCGAGGATTGCCGGCAAAGCCGGATTGAAGAGCGCCGTTCACGTTGCGCGCTCCCACAAAGCTTTCGATCAATCCATGTGAGCGACGACGCGCTCATCGCCCATCTGCAAGGACATCGCCAGCTTGCGCGGGTCAAAGAACTTGTTGATGTACTTGGAGAAGATCGCCTCGTAGGTGCGCAACACGCCCTTGGTCGCCAATCGGCGAGTGAAGTCGATCGGTGCCCAATAACGAATACCCTTGAGGCCTTGCGCCTTGGCGTAGATCTGCGCTTGCTCCGCAACCATGTACTCGGAGAAGAGCATGTACATCACCAACCAAACCCTTGAAAGGGAATGCCAAGTGATCGCCTTCTTGGCGAAGGGCTTGAGCCACGGGTAGCGCACAACGATCGGGAACCACTTGTGCAAGCTTTCCAACTGGTGCTTGAACTCAAATTCGATCGAGCTCGTGCGGTTGAACTTTTGCGGGAAGTCGTCGTAGCCGGCGACCGCGTAACCCATGTCCTTCGCCATCTGATTGATGTCGAATTCGGGGTACGGCTGCATGATCGAAACCAAGGGGTGATCCACCTTGCACTCGATGTTCAAGTCCACCGTTGCCCACTCGTCCTCCATGGTCCCGCCGGGTCCGCCGAGCATGTTCAACGACCCCAAGCGAATGCCGTATTTCTTGATCCAGCCGGCCGCATTCGTCAATTGGTCGCGGGTCGTATTCTTGCGGAAAACGGCGTTGCGGATGTAATCGCTGGCCGCTTCGAAGGCGATACGCGCGTAGACGCAACCGGCCTTCTTCAGCATTTCAATGTGCTTCTCTTTGGTCATATTGGCCATGAGAATCACATCGAACGGAAGTCCGACTTCCTTGGGATAACGCTCGCAGAACTCCTCCAACCAATCGCTGCGCAGGTTGAAAATGTCGTCCAAGAAGTGAACGAACTTCAGGTTGTACTTCGAGCGCACATCATTGATTTCCGCAATGATGTGGGAGACGGAACGCTTGCGTGTGTACTGCTTGTTGTTGGCCCCGTAAACCTTGCGCTTCCACGCGTGGTGGAAGCAGAAGGAGCAGTCCATCGGGCAGCCGCGCTGGGTCACGAAGACCTTGCGATCCGAGTTGGCGTAGATCTCGCCGGCTTCGTAAATGATGTCGCGATCGGGAAAGCCCAACTCGTCCAAATCTTGGATCAATTGCCCCTGGGGGTTCTTGATGACCTCTCCGGACTCCTTGTGCTTGAACCAGAAGTTCTCGGTCTCGTAGTAGTCCTCACCGGCCTGCAACTTCGCAAGCAGCTTGACCACGGCAGTCTCGCCCTCTCCGCGGCAAATGGCGTCAATGCCGGGAGTTTCGATGTACTCCGGGGAGAAGGTCGGGTGCGGTCCGCCAAAGATGCTGAATACATCGGGCAGGAGCTCCTTCACTTGGCGATTGATCTCCGCGAAGTAAAGGTGCATTCCCGTGGTGGTGCTGAAGCAAACAACGTCGGGATTGAACTCCTTGACCTTGTTCAACCACTCCTTGTCGGGAATGAATAGGGCTTTGGCTTCGTGCCCTGCATCCTTGATGGCTCTTGAGAGCCACATCAATCCGAGCATCTCCTGGGGCAAGTACTCGTTGATGAATAAGACCTTCATGCTGGCTGTCTCTGCTATTGCTGCGGCGCTGGTGCTGAGACCCCGATTCTTGAGAATCTGAGAGGGGTAGGGGCTCGCGATCTAGTATATCGGTTCTTGAACCGGCGAAATCTCAATCGCTGCCCAAATTGCGTTTGTGAATCTGACTTCGTTGGTGGCTGAAGCAGTACAAAACACCTCTCCGGCATCGAGGCGGCTGATACCACCCCCAAGAGAGGACTCCACCCATAGCATCCCGCACTGCGGCGGGAGCGGCCCAAAGTCCCCGGTGAGAAGTCGGAAGAACCTTCTCTATAGGCACTTAGGTCCACAATTCAGCGGGAAAACCCGATTCCAAAAGCGCGCGAGTCTCGGGACGAGACAAGTGCCCTGAATTGATTTCATCAGGGCCCCTCCTCGACCATGGATCTCATTTGGGCGGGCGCAAACTCGACCTAGATTGCAGCGCGCCCGCTCGCATGACGTGCGTGAGCGACCTCCAGTTGGCCGTGCTGAGGCTGGGATCACGCGCCAAGATCACCAAATCGGCGATCGCGCCGCCCCGCACTTGGCCCAGTTCCCGCCCGCGCCCCATCGCCGTCGCAGCAGCGGAACTAGCGCTCTTCAGCACTTCCAAGGGCGCCATGCCGGCAGCTTCCATCGCTTGCGCCTCTCGAAAGAAAGAAGGCCCGTGCAACGTGAGCGGGTTCCCTGCATCCGTTCCCAAGACAATCGGAACCCCAGCGCGGTGCAAGCGCATCATGTTCTTGACCGACGTTGCGTATTTCTTGGCGTGAGCCGCTTCGAATGACGCAATGCGCTCCTCACCTTCGCGCTCCGGGGCCGCAAGCGTTTCCGTTTGCCGCACTCGCTCGACAATGCTCGGGGAGACCCACTCGAAGTCCCCTTGAACGACTTCGGGCACCTGCCGCCGCATCAAGTCTCCGTAACCGGCGGTGACAATCAGCGTTGGACACACTGAAGCGCCGGATTGAAGTGCCAGTGCCACAAAGGCCTCATCAACATCTTCGTCGTCGATGCAATGCACGAGCAGGCTGGCCCCCGCCTCCAATGCCAAACGCGCCGATTCCAACTGGGTTGCATGCACGATTAGCGGCAACCCGACTGCGCGCGCTTCTTCGCCCGCTGCATGAATCAGAGCCGCATTGCGCTCGAGATCCTGCGCGTCTCGCACGATGAACCAAACCTTGATGGCCAAGCTGCCAGCTGCGAAGTGAGAGCGAACCGTCGCCCGCACACCAGCTTCACTTTCCATCAACACAAACTGCTGCCGATCGGGAAGCATCAATGCCTCGGGAATCCAAGTCGTCAACAGCGGACCCGCAGCAACGACATGCGGCGCCTGCGAAGAATTTTCGCTCACTTCGCCCAATCGGCGCGACCAGGGATAGCCGCCTACATCGAAAACCGCTGTTACCCCGCAGCTCAAGAACGCGCGATGGAAGCGATCCGGACGGCGTTCGAGCTCGGCAACGACAGAGCTGTAGGGATAGCGGGCCGTCACATCAATAAAGTCGGGTCTGCCGTCCGCCCATCCGGTCTGACCGTAGTGAACGTGACTGTCGATCCAGCCGGGTGTCACAAATTGTCCCTTGAGGTCGATCACCTCCACACCCGCTGGGATCGGTGTATCTTCCCTTCGGCCCACCGATTCGATGCGACCGCCGCGCGTGATGATCACGGCATCGTGCATGGGATCGCCGCTCAAACCGTCGAATAGAGTCGCACCCACAAGCGCCAAGGGCGCAGCCGGCGTGCCGGGCGCAGCTTCAAAAGCGGTCGTAATCGCGATCCTCCAGCCCGCATCGGATTCAACAAATAGGCGCTCGGAAATGCCGGCTGCAAGCACACCGTCAAAGTTCGATTGATATCGATACGTGCCGTAAACCGTGCCTTTGGACAGCCAAGTCAACTGCAAGTCGCGCGCAATCAATTCCTGCGGCCAATCATCGCTACCCGTTGCCGGTGCACCATCCGCCAATTCCTGCCAACCAAAATCCATCCCATCAGGCCCCGTCCGAACCAAGTTGTCGCTTTCCAAATAGCAAGCCACATAGGCCTCGCGATCGCGTTCTTGAATGGCCCGGATATTCGCCTCAAACAAAGTGCGCGCTTGCGCAAGATCGCTTGCCTTGGAATCCGTTTGGGTTGCAGCCGCCGTCCAAGCTCCCAACAAGTGGGCCAACAATAAGGTGAGTAAGGTGCGCATGTAATCGGATGCGGGTGAGTGGTTCGGGCAAGATCTACATTCGTGCCGCGAGCCCATCGTCCCGCCCGGCAGCCCGGGCGCAAGTACTCAAATACACGGCTTTTCGATTCTCCGTCTATCAGCTGCCCAAAACCGGCCCGCCACGACCCGCAGGCTCCGCAAGCGCGCAGGTTTGCTATTCAGCAGCCAACTTGGGCTCGATCCCAGCTTGCAAACCAGCCGCTTCGGCCAAGACGCCCTCGACCTTGGGGAAGGTTACGGCGCGTGTGAACTTCTTGGCGCGGATCAGGCTCTCGTCGGCGTACTGACGAGCGAGCTGGGGGTCGTCGAGCAAGCGTGCGATGGCCGCTCGCAAGCCCTCATCGTCGCCCGGCTTGACCAGGAGGCCGTTCTCTTCGTGCGCCACGACTTCGGGATTGCCGCAAACTCCGGTGCAAACAATCGGCGTGCCCAAGTGGATCACTTCGAGCAGCGTGTGGCTCAGGCCTTCGTACTCGCTATTCAGCACAAAGACATCGGCTGCGCGGATGTAAAGCGGAATTTGAGCATGGGGAACATTGCCCAAGAAATGCACTCTTTCGGCCAATCCGAGCTGTTCTGCTAAGGCTTTCCATTCCTCCTCCATATCGCCGTCGCCGGCAACCAGGAGTTCAACATCCTGCGGCAATCCCTTGAGCGCACGAATGATTCCGTCCACGCGCTTCCAGTTCATCAACCTGCAAATCGTCAGCAAGTAGCGCCGCTCCCCGGACAACTTCAGCTCGGCGCGCGCGGCAGCCTGATCCTGATCCACGTCTTCGGCCTTGGGCCCGTGATAGGCGTTGTAAACGAGCACAAGCTTGTCTTCGGGAACACCGTAGCGATCGATCGGAATGCGTCGCAAAAAGTCGGAGCAAGAGATGATTCTGCGGCACCAATTCCACCAGCGCTTCTGCAGGAAGCGCGCGAAACGCACCTTCGCTCCGTAGTCCTTCGTCTCAAAGGTGACGATGTCATCGCCATCGATCCAACCCTTGCGGTGTGAGATTTCCCACGCGCCATCGACCATGATGCGGATCACGGCCTGCTTTCCGGCCAAACGCGCGGCCAGCACGTGCAGCAAGGCCAAGTGCTCGTTGACGTACACGACGTCGTAGTTACGAGCTTCGCGCCAGACGGCAAAGAATGCCTTCAAGTACCGAATCGGCAGGGGCCCGCGCGAAATAGCTCGCACCTTGAAAGGGAAGCCGGTCGGCTGACTGTCGGAGCAAAAGGCCACAACGCCGACCTCGTGACCTTGCTCGACCAAATAGCGACCGATCGCCGGCACATACACCGCGGGGCCGCCTAGATCGGGCGGAAATACAGGACTCGTTATGAGGACGCGCAAGGGGAGGACGTGGCGGTTGGAGCCGCGGCTGGGCAAGAGATCCTATCGGCAGCGAAGCCTAGGAGCTGAAAAAGTCGGACGGACTCCCAAGCATGTCGCCAAGTTCGGGCCGGCTGCAATGCGCTTGTGTGCGAAGAAGGGCCGATTGCCACCGATCCAGCCACCGTGATCGATCCCGATTTCAGTGGTCCCGTTCCGACCGGGCTGGGCCATCGCCCGAAACTCCGCGGACTCGGCTCCTAGCTGTGACAGCGCCCCGGCCAGTTCGGACGCGCTCACGCGCCATGGCCCTGGGAGCTGCTACTCGGCAAAAAACAGGCTTCTGCGGCGACTCAACTGACTCTACTCGAGAGCCTTGGTCGCCTCGTTGAAGGCAAAGACGCGCTGACTGTCGGTGCGCTCGCCCTCAATGGCGGCCAAAACTTCGGGAGTGATGTCGCCTGTCGGGTAATCCCCGTTGAAGCACGCGTTGCAAAACTTCTCCATGCAAGGATTGCCGGCCCGCGCCGCATTGTTCATGGCTTCGCGGTCGAGGTATTGCACGAAATCCGCATCCAGCACAGCCGCGATCTCTTCGGAGTTGCGTCCGTCAGCCACAAATTCCGTTTTGGTGGCCATGTCGATGCCGTAGGGGCAAGG
>JAJDES010000617.1 GCA_029259675.1 Planctomycetota bacterium | reverse complement strand
GTGCCCGGCGCGAGCGCCGTCGCCATGGACTTGGGTGACGCCGATGGATTGGCGCGTGCCGTGGAAGCCCACGACACGGTTTTCCACGTCGCCGCCAAGGCCGGCTATTGGGGTCCCAAGCGCGAATATCATGCGGCCAATGTAATCGGCACGCGCAATGTTCTTAACGCCTGCACACGCGCGGGTGTCGAACGGCTTGTATACACAAGCTCCCCCAGTGTTTGTTTCGATGGTAAGGACCACATTCGCGCCGGCAACGACCTGCCCTACGCAACGCATTCCACCTGTGCTTATCCGATGACCAAAGCGCTGGCGGAGCGTGAAGTGCTGGCGGCCAATGGTCGCGACGGACTCGCCACCTGCGCCCTGCGACCGCATTTGATTTTCGGGCCCGGCGATCCGCACTTGATTCCGCGCCTCGTGCAGCGCGCCGCCGAAGGCAAGTTGGCCATCGTGGGCGACGCCAAGAACGAGGTCAGCATGACCTTTGTTGAAAACGCCGCCTGGGCGCACATTTGCGCCGCCCGTGAACTCACACCGGCCGCGCCCCATGCCGGGCGGGCCTACTTCATCGCGCAGGAGGATCCCGTTCAGCTTTGGGACTGGATCGCAGAGCTCCTGCGGCGCTTGGACATCAGGCCCATCGAGCGCAAATTCTCGCGCAGCACGGCGACCGCCATCGGCGCCGTGGCCGAGTTGCTGTGGCGCCTCCTGCCGCTTGCGGGTGAACCGCCCATGACTCGCTTCGTTGCCGCGCAACTGGCCAGCTCGCATTCCTACGACATGGGGCCCGCGCGCAGGGACTTCGGCTATGTCGAGCGCTGCTCGACCGCAGCGGCCACCGAGCGCACAGCCTCCCAACTCGTGGAGCAAAGGCGCGCATCGCGGTCCTGAAGGGCGGACTTCGCTCGCGCGCTTTCGGGCGTCCCGTTGTCCATCTTTCCGCCCCGCGAGGGGTAGACTGCTGTTAGCTGTCCGCTCGCGCGGGCACCCCCCATGTCCGATTCCAATCCTCAAGCGATGGGCTCCGCCACACAAGCCCTGTTCACGGCTCCTGAACCGGCTGACCGCGGGCCGCGCATTCGCTCCGGTCTCTGGGGCTTGGCCTTGGCGCTGATCGTAACCTTCGCTTGGCGCCTCGCGATTTTGGACCGCACCGAATGGGCGATCGAATCCGACGAGGCCACGATCGGGTTGATGGCCAAACACATCGCGCGCGGAGAGTCCCTGCCGGTTTGGTACTACGGCCAGCACTACATGGGCTCATTGGAAGCCTTTACCGCCGCGCCCTTCGTGGCCCTCTTCGGCAGCGAACCGGCCGCCCTCAAATTGTCCATCCTGCCCTGGGTGCTGCTTTGGATTGTCTCCGCTTGGGCCTTGGCCAGGCGTGTATTCGGCCCCAGCGCCGCCGGCTTCACCGCCTTGTACTTGGCGCTACCGCCACTTGTGCTTTCCATTTGGAGCTTGAAGCTGCGCGGAGGCTACGTCTCCATGTTGGGCCTGGGGCATTTGATCCTGCTCATCGCCCACCGCATGGGCAACCCGGATCCGGTGCCGGAAGCTGGGGGTATTCAGCCTTCTGCATCCGCGCTTGAGCCAAGCGTTCGGCGCCGGGCCTTCCTGCTCGGTTTCGCAAGCGGTGTCGGCATTTGGCTCAATCTCTTGGTGTTGCCCTTCCTCTTCGCCGCTGCGATTTACTTGCTCACGCGACGCAAACTGTGGACATCATGGACCCAATTGCGCGCGGCGACCTTGGGCGGAGTGCTCGGCACAGCTCCCTTTTGGATCGACAATCTGCTCTCCGGCGGCGCCACATTCAGTCAGCTACTTTCGTCGGGGGAATTCGATCGTTGGGCCAATTTGAAGCGCACCTTGAGCGTGCACTTTCCCGTGTTGCTCGGAGCCCAGCCCCCGTGGTTCGATGAATCCAGCACGCGCGCTTGGTTGGGCCCCATCGTTTGGATCTTTGCCCTGGCCCTCACCTTCGCATTGATTCGCTGGCGCAGCTCCCTCTGGCGCGCGGCGACTTTCTCCAAGCTACCGACCAGCGGCATCGAACTCTATTTGCTCACGGCCCTCGGCTATTTGGGCTGTGCCGTGGGAACCGATTTCGGCGGTGAGCCGGGCCCGCGCTACGCCGTCGTATTGACGGTCATGATCGCCCCCATCTTCGGCGCCGCCATCGGAACTCTTTGGGACACGGGTTCCAGGCAGAAATTCAATCGCCGCTGGCTCGCGGCGGGTATCTGTCTAGGCCTGATGGGCATGAATGCAGCCGCGCTGTTGCAAAGCGACCAACGCAAATTGGTGGCGCCGTTGCATTTCGTTGCGGCCGATACCATTCCACCCCTGCACTGGGACGAAACCCACGCCTTCCTTGAGGAGCACAACGTGCGCGGGCTCGCCGCTGACTTGTGGGTCGGAATGCAGATCGCCTTTGAAACCGATGAGCGCGTAACGCCGGCGCCCTCACGCTACGCCCCGCACTTCGAACGCTATGCCACCGCTCGACCCCGCGCTTGGCTGGTGCGCCCCCAAGGCGGCGACGCCGAATGGGTGCTCGATCGCGTGCGCAATTTGAGCGAATGCGGTGTCAAAAGTCTGGAGCGCGAATGCGACGGCTACCTCGTTTCACTTTTGCTCGATGAAGGCTTGCCCTCCGAACATTGGCGCGCGCGCAGTTCCAACGGAGAGCCTGCGGAGATTGTGTTTGACCGCGATCCGCGCAGTGCTTGGAAAACCGTGGAGGGCGAACCTCCGGGACAATCGATCACAATCGACATGCGCCGGCCCGAACTCGTGCAATCGATAGGATGCATCTTCGGAGTTGAAAAGCGTCCCGGCGCCCTGCGGGTTGAGCTATCCGCGGATCACCTCAATTGGGAGACCGCAGTTGAAGCGGCTGCGAAGGAAGTGCGCTGGCAGGCGAGCTTCCCCGCACAACGTGCGCGCTACATTCGCTTGACCCAAAGCACGCGCACGGGTCGCAGTTGGGCCCTGGCCGAGGTATTCCTGTTCGGCCCCGATGATGCTGAAACCGAGCCGCGACCGGAGTCTCCCCCCGCAACGGACGAATCCCAGGGCACGGCTTCGCAAGCGCAATCAGATGCCCCCGAGCCGGCGGCGGATCCCCTTGATCCAGCGCAAGAGGATTAGGTGCACTTGGCTCCTCCCGATCAACTGGTGAGCTGATTCGAACGTTCCTCCTGCATCCGTCCCCGCGGCGTCAGGAGTAAGACCAGAGGAGGCAATCTCTTTCTCGGCGGCTGCGCTCCCTTTCGAACGGCAAAGCAGGCATCGGGACTAACCAGCCGGACTTCCGTGTACGCGAATCCGCAACGACGCGCCCAGCTCTGCATAATAATTCCTGCTTCACCCACATTAGTCACTTGGGCCCCAAATGGCATAAGTGCCTTGAAACACCCGCCTCGGCTCGCCAAGAGGCCATTTAAGACAAAGGGAGTTCCCTTCACAAACCCCAGAAGTGGATAGAATCTTGTATAAAGCAAGAGCCTTGTCGGATGAACACACGTTGCGATTCTGTGCACGCATCGCCGCCAAGCTCGCGCCCAATAGTCAGAAAACGAAACGGCCGACAGCCCGTTTGTTTCTGTACTCAACAACAAGACTTGCGACACAAAGAGATCTGGCATGAACACGAAATCCATTCGCACCGTGGCAGCCCTGGCATTGGCCGGTCTGACCCTTGCCCCCACCTCCGTATCTGCCCAAGGCTTTGTGGAACGAGCGGCTCCACTCGGAATTGACCAACGCTTCATGAGCGGGTTGGACAAGATCGGCTCCCTGCCGCCCATGCACGATTGGATTCAACAGGGCGTTGCCCTGGGCGACCTCGACGGAGACGGGTTGACTGATTTGGTCATCGCCGCGCGCCTTAACGGTACCCACGTGTTTCGCAACTTGT
>JAJDES010000616.1 GCA_029259675.1 Planctomycetota bacterium | reverse complement strand
GCTCTGCTTTGGTCCGCCGTCGTCAGCAAGCAACCCGGCAATTTGGGTTCACTTCGAATCTCCGACGCGCACTTCGCACTAGTCCGGCGCGGCGAGTATTCCGCGTCCGAGTTCGGTACTTCCGTCGGCCGCCAAGACTTGCGCAGCGAGATCGAGAAGACCACTCGATTGCGGGCCATCGGGCGCTTCCTGCGCGATCGCCTGGAGCCGGAGTATTCCGTTTTGACGCCCTGGCCGGGCGCCATCAGCTATCTCGCGGGGCGCAAGGTCTATGACGCCCTCGGCCGAACGACGTCGCCCATGCCCGGCGCGCCCTTGCGACCTTGGTACGGAGCGGGGCGAGTGGACCTCTTGGAAGTGCTCGGCAGGGAGCCTGACTACGTTGTGCTGACGTACGAACAGGGCACCCACCCACCGCGCATTCGAACTGTCCTGGGCGGGTGGTTGGAAGATTTCGATCTAATCGGCCATACACCCGATCGCTTGAATGAGCTGCTGCGCTGTTTTCGCGATTACGAACTGATAGCGGTGCCCGTGATCGAGCTGGACGAGATCTTACCACGCCGGAACCCTTCTATCTATTGCGCCGAGCACAGCTCAACCTGCGCCCAAACCTGGAATTGGCCCAGGGTCAAGATCACAAAATTTCCGTCCTAGTCGAACACCTGGGCATCTTCCAGTTGGCCTGCCTACAACTGCGGCTGACAACGAAAGCGGGTGACATTTATTACGTTCGCCCCTCGGGCGCCCTTTCGACCCGTCCCGTACTGGCCCGTGGCGAGCTGCTGCTTTCCCCCACCGGCGGACGCAAACTCGAGCTCATGCGATTTGAACTGCCCCCTCACGTCGAAGCCAATCAGCTGGCGGCCGTGCTGGTCAATCCGGGTGAATTGATCAAACGCGAACTAGCTCAAATCAGCAACACCGTCGTCCTGGATTTGAAGTAGCTTTCGAGCGCGAAAACGAAGCATTCAAGCGCACAACTCGCGCCATGGGACGGCTCGAGGCTCCGAACTGAAAAGTTCGTCCTTCTGACAAAACTCGTCTTTGCTTCGGAAGCTCATTCGCATTCCAATGGGAGCTGCGGCCCGCGAGTCGCTCCATGAACGATGAGTCCTCGGCCTCGAAAGCGGCCGCAACCCCATGAGCCCTTGCGAATGACCATGCCCAGCTGGATCCAATCCCTACGGGATTTTTCCCAGTCGAAACTGGCTCAGCAGGACGTCCATGTGATGCGGCTGTTCCTGATCAATTTGCTGGTCACCGTGTTGATTGCGCTCTTGGACGTGCTCTTGCCGCGCAGCGTGGCCAGTAGCGTTCCCTATGTGGCGGTCGTGGTCTTTTCGCTGTGGCTACCCTCCGCAAGAGCGACTCTGTTCTTTGCGCTGCTGGCCAGCGTTTTGGTCGTCTTCGGTTACTTTTTTTCGCCCGACGTCGAGGGCGCCTCCGAAGTTGCCTGGCAGGTACTGTTCAATCGCGGCTTGGGGCTCTTCGCCATCTGGGTGGCGGCGATTTTGGTTTTGCATCGCAAGAGCGCCGATCGCGAATTGACGCGCAGTGAGCGAAGCTTTCGAGAGATTGCGGAAACCGTACCCGGCATCTTTTGGATTTACGATGCCGTCGAAGAGCGTTGGCTTTACTTGAGCCCCGAATTCGAAAGCTACTTCCCGCACAGTGCCCAGGCTGCGCTCGAAAACTTTGAACTTTGGTCGCGCAGCATTCACGAGGACGATCGCGAGCGGGTGCGGCGCGCTTTCTCTGCCTGCTTGACGGCACATTGTCCGTACGAAGAGGAATATCGCGTTCCGCAGCGCGACGGCAGCGTGCGTTGGATCCACGATCGGGGCGCGCCGGCGCTTGAGGAGGAAGGCCCGCCCCACCGTTTCTTGGGTGTGGCCGTGGACGTCACGGAAAAACGCGAGCGCGAAGAGGAACTCGCGCGCATGTCGGCCGAACTCGAATTGCAGGCACACAACGATGTGCTGACCGGCTTGCCCAACCGGCGCAGCCTGGAAAAAGCTCTGCAGCGCGAAAATCATCGAGCGATACGCAGCGGCTCACGCTTGATCGCGATTTTGGTCGATTGTGACAATTTCAAGCGCATCAACGACAACTACGGACACGCCGTGGGCGATGTCGTCTTGCGCGAAATCGGTCGCAGACTCGGGGCGACCGTACGTCCGTCCGATTGCGCCGGTCGAATCGGCGGCGACGAATTCCTGGTGCTCTTGACCGACACACGCCTGGCCGAAGCGGCGCAAGTCGCCGAGCGCATTCGCTTGGCGATGGCCAACATCAGTCTCGATACATACGCGGAATGTGTAACGGTCACGGTCAGTTTGGGGGTTGCCGTCGTGCCCCTCGGAGACGACAGCCTCGAAGAAGTGTTGACACTTACGCATGGAGCACTCGCCCGCAGCAAGCAGGGCGGCAAGAACCGAGTCGTCGTTGAAACCGGAGCGGACACGACCGCCGCCACAAGCTCTGCTTCCAAGGAACTCGTGCGTCAACTCGATGGTGTCATCGACCTTCACACTGTCGCCCAGCCCATCTTCGAGCTGAATGGCGACAAGGTCGTGGGTTACGAGCTATTCATTCGCGGCCCCAAGGGTCCCTTCGAAAATCCAGACGACCTCTTCCGCGCCTGCGCCGAGCGCAACAAGCTGACCGAAATCGATTTGGAATGCCTCACCAATTCGACCACGTGGGCGCGCAAGTCCCACGCGAAGGGACGCGTGCACCTCAATCTGTTCCCCTCAACGTTGCTCAACACCGCGCCTTCCAAATTGCTGTCCCTGCTGGAAAGCGCCGAAGACAAGTTGGAGTTTTGTCTCGAAATCTCCGACCAGCGCTTCATCTCCAACCCCGATTACCTGCTTGAGCGCCTGCGTCCCTTGCGCGAAGCGGGCGTGCTCTTGGCCCTTGACGATGTGGGCTTCGGGCGCAGCTCACTGGAATCCTTGATCATTCTCGAACCCGATGTGATCAAGATCGACAAGTCGTTGGTACGCAATATCGATTGCGATGCGGCCAAGCAACACGCCTTCATCCGGCTCCACGGAGCCATCGCCGGGCTCGATGCCAAAATTGTCGCCGAAGGCATCGAAACCAAGGCTGAACGGAGTTTCCTGCGCGACCAGGGCGTCAGTTTCGGGCAGGGTTACCTGTGGGGCAAGCCCTCCGCCGCCCTGAGCGACGTGCACGTCAACTGAGGCAAAGTGCGGCGTAGCTGAATACGCCTAGTCGTTGGCAAGTCCGACGTTGTGCGCAGCGGAATCGCCAATCGCAAGACTGTGCGAGCTATAGAACGGGGAATCGAATGCCACTCGTATCCACCCGCTTCACATGTACTGCGCAATGCGAATCGCCCGTTGAGAAACACTGCTGCGCAAATCGGCCGGCATTCCCCACATTGGTGTCACTCGATTAAAAAAAGCAGCGAACGAAGCCCCTTGGCTTCGCCCGCTTGAATGCTTTTCTTGAGGAGCCGCGGCCCCTCACCCCGCAGCAAGAGTGCGCTTACTTGATGCCGTAGCGGTTTAGCTTGCGGTACAGCGTGCTCTTGCCGACCTTCAGCAATCTTGCGGCAGCCAACTTGTCGCCTTCGGTTTTGCGCAGCGCGTACTTCAGCGCCACCATTTCGAAAA
The DNA here is from genome assembly GCA_029259675.1 of Planctomycetota bacterium. Classification (GTDB taxonomy): domain Bacteria; phylum Planctomycetota; class UBA1135; order UBA1135; genus JAJDES01. The sequence continues at coordinate 894 of JAJDES010000616.1, read as the reverse complement.
ACTCCAGGCTGGCCGGCACGTCCTCCTGTCCCGCCAATTCGGGCAGGTCCAGGAAGACCTGCTCAATCAACTTGAGCGCCTCATACTCCACACTGGGAGCACTTTGGGGTGAGTGCGTACCGGGAATGGCATGCTGCGGAGGCGGATGGGGCAGCACGTGTCCACCGCTGTCCAAGGCCAGCTCGTTCAGCGGGTGAGGCAGATGTTCGATCCCAATCGGCCCTTCTTTGGCGGACGCACAGGCGCGGTTGATCACCGTATCCAGCTCATGAATATTGCTCGGCCATTCGTAGGTCTCAAGCGCCTGCCTGACTTCAGGCATGACGTCAGCTTCTTCGCCGATGAACCCGCAGTGGGTCATGAACAACTGAGCCAACACCACGATGTCGGGGCCGCGCTCGCGCAGGGGCGGCACAAGGATTTCTTCACGGCGCAACAACCCGAGGAAATCCGAATCGAATTGCCCCGCGTTTTGGGCTCGGCCCACTTCGACGGTTGTGGAAGCCACCAAACGCACATCGACACTTTCCGCTTTTTCGGATCCGATGCGCGCCGCTTGGCGTGTTTCCAGCATACGCAGCAAACGCTCCTGCAAGGTCTTGGGCAGTTTTTCGACTCCGTCCAGGAACAGGGTTCCCATGTGAGCCCGCTGCACGAGTCCCGAGCGCGGCCGCCCGAGCGCTGATTTTGCGTCGTACCCGAAGAGTTCGCCTTCAAGTTCCGGCCGTTCTATGGCGGAACAATCGAAGTGAATGAATGCACCGGTGCGTTGACTTCCGTAGTGCAAGACGCGGGCCAGGAAGCGCTTGCCCACGCCGGGCTCACCACACAGGAGCACGGGATTGCTGAGCGGCGCCAAAGCCTGAATGCGAGTGCGAATCCGGACCATCTCCG
>JAJDES010000615.1 GCA_029259675.1 Planctomycetota bacterium | reverse complement strand
GGGTCCCAGCAACCAGGGGCACCGCATCGTGCGCATGTCCTTGGGCTCGGGCGAACTCCTGGAAGTGCGCGAAATCGAGCCCTTCGATGAAGCCCTCGTGGCCGAGGATTTCTGCGTCAGCGTTACGCCCAACAAGATCAGTTGCTTGGCGACCGGTTCGCTCGAGCCGATTTGGAGCTACGGCAAAAAGGGTCAGCGTTTTCATCGCATTGGGCGCGACGGCAAGCGCTTGTTCGTGGTAGCGACCATGGCCACCACCGGCCGCACCGGCAAGCAGGGTGTCTTGATGCTCGACGTGAGCACCGGACGTCCCATGGGTTGGCTGCTGGATTCAAGTCAAACCGCGGTGCGCTGCATGGCCGTGGGGTCGGATTGCGTGACGCTTGTGGTCAGCGATCTGATGGCGGCTTTGCCCCAGGAATCCGTGCTTGAGTACCTGACTTCCAACACAGAAAACGATTTGGACGACCACGGACGGCTGCACCTTCTGTGCCTGCCGAGCGACGGCACCAAATCGGCCAAGCCACTTTGGTTCGAGGAGTTGCACGAACCGTCGAGCGATGAATTCCCCGACATTCTCGTTTCCCACAACAGTGGCAAGCTCTACATCGTTCAAGGCGCTTCGTTGGATGTGCGCGACCTTGTTTCCGGCGGCAAGCTGGGCGAAATGACCGTGCCGGGTTTGGATGAACACGTCGCTTGGAGCGTGTCCCAAGGTGCGGGAGTGTTAGCTGAAGAAACTCGCATTTCCATTTTTGAAGTTCCCGATTGAAGTTCCGACGGCCGGGTGCGCGCCATTCACTAGGCGGCCTTCGGTTGCAGTTACTTGCGCGGATAGCCGCATCCCTCTTCCCTTCAAAGTGATCGCTTCCACTGGGAGCTGCTCAAAAACAACTCCGACGACCGGACCCAAGATCGATGGCTGACAAAGCATCAAAGACTGATGAGCCCGAAACGGACGAGCACGGTCTCGTTATTCAGAAGTACATCAGTACGGTCTTGTTGATTGTTCCTCAGTCGGGCTACTCCGAGGAAACGCTGCGCTACGCGCGTTCGAGCCTTTACAACGTGCATGTTGGAACTTGGTCGGTTTCCACCGAGAGTTCCGAGATGATCTTGGGCCGATTGCAGGATGAGTTTCTTGTGGACGGCTCCTTGGATGACGTGAGCATGGCCGACTACTCAGGCATCTTGCTTGTCTCGGGAGATGGCTGCGAGACTTTGGCTGCCGATGAGCGCGTATTGAAGTTGGTGCGCGAGGCTCGCGAACAAAACCTCATGATCGGCGCCTGGGGCAACTCGGTTTTGATCCTTGCCAAGGCCGGCGTGCTCAAGGGCCAAAAAGTGACCGGCGATCCGAGTTTGGAAGCCGAGATCCGATCCTCCGGCGGCAAGTACCTGCAGCGCGAACTCGTGACCAGCGGCAAATTGGTGACGGCCCGCGACGATGCTGTCGGACTGCGTTTCGGCAAGGCCTTGGTTCAAGTCGTCGGAATCGACTGATCGACGGATTCGGCCGCTCCGATTTGGAGGTCCGGCCCATTAGTCCGGTCCTGTAGTCCAGTCCGGTCCTCCGGTGCCTGTGGGATGGACCCGAAAAAGAGCGGACCTCAGCTGGAATCGGAGCTTCCTTCCGCGCTCTGGGAAAGCCGGCACGTCGCATGACTGAAGGCGGGGCCTGCGCGCCCCAATCAAGGCGCTGAGCTGCAGAAGAGAGCCGAATGGGCGTCTGGATACCCTGGGCCCACGTTGTCCAAGCGCAGTCTCTTCTCGGCGGGCCCCAATCCCCGTGGCCAGGCGGCCAAAACGCGATCCCGCGGGGCGAAAATGTGTGTGTTTCACGGCAATTGGCAGCTGCATACAAATTCCAAATCGCGGGCGAAAGTCCCGGCACTTCCCAGGTACTGCGAAGCGCGGGTATGCTGTTCGCCCTTCTCACTTCACCGCGACGCGGACCGGCAGCTTGCCGCGTCCTGCGCCGTAAAGGCTCACAACGGGGGGTCCTCGTGACTGCCACTCCCATTCTCGAGCAACTGGCCAAAGAATTTTCGGGCTCTACCGAAAGCATTGCCAGTGTGCTGGATCAACTCGACGCCGGCTTGGAAGCTCCCTTCATCGGGCGCGTTCGCCGCAACGAATCGAGCGGTGTATCCGAAAGTATTGTTCGTCGAATTCAACACCGTCGCGAAGAGCTTGCAGAGCTCGATCGCAGGCGTGGAACCATCCTGCGTGTTTTGGAGGGCAGCGATGGGGTCGACCCCAAAGTGCTCGACGAAATTCGTCAGTGCATGGATCGCTTTGAACTCGAAGACCTTTTTGTTCCCCACCGTCGACCTGAGCCGGAAGTCCAGCTCGCACTCGATCGGGGCTTGGGCGGATTGGCCGACGCCTTGGTGGCGCCCATGCCCAAAACTGCGAGCGAGGAAAGCGCAGCCGAGGGGACCGCAGGGAAGGAATCGCAAGCAGCGGATGCCGCTCCGGTTGATGCCGGCGATGGCGCTGCTCCGCAAGCGGCTGCTGAATCTGCAACGGCTGCCGGTGACGCGCCGGCTGATGCACCGCCTGCCGCAGAGGTCGCGACCGGAACGAGTACGGATGTTGCGGAAGCAACTCCCGCAGCCGACGAAGCTGACGCAACGGCAAAGACCCATGCCGACGCTTCGACCGCAGCGGAAGTAAAGGCGCAAGAGTCGGCACCCAAGCCCGACGCGGCTGCGCCCGAAACTCCTACGGCTGAGGACACTTCGTCTGCCAGTGATGCAGCTCCGAGCGACACCGGGCCCAAGCAAACAGCAGGGAAGGGTGCTGCCGGTAAGGACGCGGACAAGGTGGATCCGGCGCTGCAGGGCAAGGTGACACTGTCGGCCGAGCTCGCTCGAGTTTGCTCCCAATTTGTGAACCCGAATAAGGGTGTTCACACCGATGAGGAAGCCTTGGCCGGCGCCATGCGCGTGCTCGCCGATCGGCTTGGGCGCGACGCGCGCTTGCGCAGCTTGATGCGGCGCATGATGCGCAAGCACGGCGTGCTGAGTGTGCGCGCCACCGTTGATGAAGGACGCATGGGGCGGCACCGTTCGCTGTTGAAAATGCGTCAACCCCTGCGCCAATTGCAGGGACATCGTCTGCTGGCCATTCGTCAGGCTCAAAAGGAGCGCATTCTGACGACGGTGATCGAGCTGGATCGCTCGAAGGCCCTGCCCAGCGTGCGCTCGGCCTTG
>JAJDES010000614.1 GCA_029259675.1 Planctomycetota bacterium | reverse complement strand
CTCGAGGGTTCGAAAGGATTCGAGGATGCGAGCAAATTCGGCGCCCAGGCGCTCGACATCCTCGGGCGCGATTTCAAGCCGCGCGAGGGCCCCGGTGCGATGAACAATGTCTGTTTGGGTGCTTTTCATGGAGAGGGGGGCTGAGCTTGGGGGCGCGAATGCCCGCGTCTGGCCGGACGTTAGCGGGGCTGGCAGAGGGCCGGCTCCGAGCATTTGGATGGGGCTTTTGTGAAGAGCGTGGGTTTGGGTCTTGAACACCCCTGAAGTCCCCAAGGGCGGCGAATTGTACGCCCCCGGGTGCTTCATCCCAGCAGAATGGAGCGGTCCTGGGCCGGCTTCGCGTCCCGACTTGGTTCGGCACGGTCCGCGCCGGTCCGGGGGCGCTTGCAGTGCACAGCCCTTACCCCTAGGTTGACCCCAATGCCGCTCTCCAGCGTAGCCCTTGCGGGCCCTCCATCGACACTTTTTGAGCGCCCGGATTGGGTCGCGGTCGGACTGGTTATGTCGATTGTCGGCTCCTTTCTGCTCGCCAATGCGATTCTGTTTCGGCATCCGCGCTCACTGGTGGCCGAGTTGTTCGAGGGCGCCCAACGGCAATTGCGGCCCGTCCGCGAATACATCTTTCATCGCGTCCAGGTGACCTTGGGCTTCCTGTTCCTGCTCTCGGGCTTCGGAGTTCAGCTGTTCGGTCGCTATCAGCCCGCACCCCTGGGAGATGAAGTCGGTTTCCCAACAACCTGGGTCGGCTTGACGCTCATCGCAGCTGTGGGGCTGGAACTGTTCGGCTGGTGGCTGTCGCACTCCTTGTTTCGGCGCTACGTGCGCGAATACCTCGTGCGCCACACCGTGGATCTTTCAGCCGACATGAAGTTGGCCCGCGAAGTCGGCGAGTTGGTTGGTTTGGAAACCACGGGAGACGAGACTGTTCAATCCTATGTGGCGCGACTGAGGCAGCGCCTGGGTTTGGATCGGATCGCGCGCGGGCCCGTGCGCGAGGGGCGTGGATCGCGCAAAGGAGCGCGTCGCCAAGCGACGGGGATCGTGCTCGAATCCGAAGTCGAAGAAGAGCTGGTCTAAGCCCGGAGCTCGGCTTCACGGAGCACTTGGCTTCGCTGAGTAATCGGCGCGCAAGCTAAGTTCGCGCGCTTCGATGTGTAGTGTGCGGGGATTCGCACGCGCCCATGGCACGCAGCGCCAACTCATAGTCGGCGACAAAAATACGACTGAATTTGAGTCAAGTCGTAACCCGTATTCGATTTGTTGGGTCCCCTGTGCATGGAAGTGATTCGCAGTTGTTGGCGGGCTATCGAATCGGCACTCGAAGAATGGACGGATGCGCTCTATCCGCGCAGCTGTGTCGTTTGCCGGAGCTATGCCGATGACGGTTCGCTGTGCGCACAGCATCAGCCCGCTCCACCCTCGACACGCAACCGTTGCTTGCGCTGCGCGCGCGCCCTTCCAGAGGGGATGGGGGCGGGCATGCGATGCGCGGCTTGCCGGCGCGCCACACCGGCGTTCCGCGGCGTGATCACCTTGGGGGAGTATCGGTCCTACAGGCACCGAAAGGATTCGCCGCCAGCGGCTGAGGGGCGCGGTGGGGATTTGGGAGATCATGAACCCGCGCCGGATCGCAAATCGGACTCCCTACAGGGGGGGCGCACAGATGAAGTGCCGTCATCCGATGTGTTGCGCAACTTGATCTTGGGCCTGAAGCACGGCAACCGACGCGAATTCGCGCAGCCCTTGGGTGAATTGTTGGCCCGGCGCATGTTGGACGAATTGGAGAATGACAACAGTCGCAAGAATGTGAAGCGTTCGCGCTCTTTGGCCGAGTGTGTTTTGGTACCCGTTCCGCTGCACCGCCTGCGCAAGCTAGAGCGCGGGCACGATCAAGCCTTGGATCTCGCGCGCTGGATTAGCGAAGCCAGCGGTCTGAAGTTGCTTCCCGTCCTGCGCCGTTTGCGCGCCACTCCACCCCAGGGCGCGCCGGGATCGGTCTCGCGCCGAGCCAATGTTCACAGGGCCTTTCGCGCAACGCGCCGAGCAGGCAAGCAACTGCAGGGCAAATGGGTGCTTTTGGTGGACGACGTACTGACTTCGGGATCGACTGCGTCCGAGTGCACCCGTGTTTTGAAATCAAACGGCGCCAGCGGTGCAACGGCCCTTGTGCTGGCTCGAGTCGGTTTCGAAACCGGTTAATCCGCAACTTTGTTCCCATGCATGCTTAGCGACGCACCTGGTCCGCATACAAAGCGCCTGTTCATTGTTGCGGCCCCAGTCCCAGTGGACTCTGGGGAGCGCATTCCGTGGAACGGCAATTGCCCGTGGCCGTTCGGCTCGTGTGGGGTAATAAGCGGGGCGAATATGGAAACTCGGCCCAGTCGCTGCAATAGAGCCCGTCAATCAGGTGTCAAACAACCAATGGGGAGGGTCGCTGATGGGGAACGTCACTCGAATCGGATCGATGCTCGTGCTTTGCATGGGCCTGGTCGCTCCGCTCGTGTCCTCGCAAGAGAGCAAGGATGGGTTTGGGGAGCAACACTCGCAACTGAATGCGGGTCTATTGCAGGAGTTGGAGTCCTTGGCGCATGAATGCCAGCAGGCTCGCTTGTATCTCGAAAGGGATCGTCTGCACTGGATGATTCTCGAACTCGATCCCGAGCATCGCGTTGCGCGCAGGGCCTTGCGATTTCTGCGCCGTGGGGATGAATGGAGACAATCTCCCACCTACAAGGCGGGCAAGAACCGCAATCCTGCGCAGCTGGAAGACTATCGCGCTCGAATTGAAAGGGCTTGGGTTCGCTATCGAGCGGGCATGTTCACACTCATCGAATCGCATCGCTCGGTGTTGGGCCTCGAGGGAGTGGAACAGAATCTGGAAGCCCTGCGCGCGCTTTACCCCGAGGATGCCACGCTGCGCGGATTGCTCGGTGAAGTGCGTCTCGGCGATCGATGGGTATTGAGGGAAACGCTCTTAGCTCGAGAGCGTAGAGCGGCAATCGCCTCCATAGCCCAAAGCAGTTTGAATGAGGCGCCGGCCCCTGAGGAGTCGGCGGCAACTGCGGCAGAGTTGGAGCTGCGCATACGATGGAATGCGGCCGAGCAAACGCCCGAAGTGAGGGTGCTGGGGACGGTACCGAAGTCCGAAACGATTAAGACTGCGCGCGTTTCCCACGCAGTCGGCGACTTCTTTCGCGTCTTGTTTCGCGAACACCAACAACAATGCGAGGACTTCACGATTTACCTTTTGAATGGGCCGGCGGAGGGCCTGCAGCTAACTAGGAATTGGCCCGGTTTGACGCAGAAAATGCGCGCGGATCTCGAGCGCGCGCAGGGCGGCTGGTTGGGAGAAAAGAGACGCCTGGGCGAATGGAGCGCGAATCCCATGCGACGCCTCGACGGGGCGGCGCGCCAATCTTTGGGACTTTTCTTGCTGGATGTTTACGGCATCAACGGCCGGCAAGGTTGGGCCTGGGAAGGCTTGGGCCTGTACCTGGTTCACCAACTGCTCGGAACGCGCATGACTTGGTTTTTTGAGGGGGAAGGCTACGGCAAAGGCGCCACAAGTGGTGGGCTTTGGTCGAGCATGCAAGCGCCGAAGAGTGATTGGCTCGAGATGGGCGAGGAATTCATGGCGGAGGGGCAGTTTTCGCGGTTGAAGTACCTGCTTGGGCGCAATGTCAATTCCATGACGGATTCCGACTTGCTGCATTCCTACGTGCTCGCCGCATACCTCGTCGAGGGCAGGCCCAATCAGTTGCCGGCGATCTTGACTCGCATCGGTTCGGGCGAGCATCCCGTTCGCGTCTTTGAAACGGAGCTGGGCATCAGCATCGATCGCTTGGAAGCGCGCTTGCAGCGTTGGTTAATCGAAATGAACCAAGAGGAGCTTGCGTTCAACCTTGCCGCTCCAGCTAAGCAGCGCTAAGTGGGTGGCATCCTCCACGCGCAGAAAGCGACTGCCACACTGCAGTAGAGCGCGAGTCTGTGGCAAGCGCCCCTTACAATCACAATCTTAGGCGCCCAGCGCATTGCGTCTCGGGCGCGCGCACAGTTCAGCAAAAAGCAACCCGCTCTGTTTGACCGTCCCCGGGCACTCAACCCTGTGCAAAACGATTTGCACTTTCAGGCAACTGTCTGGCGCTCGTCTGGCGCGCCGGATTCAGTCAAGCGCGGCAATGCCAAAGGCACTAGCTCAGAACGGAGGTGCCCGGCTGCTCGACAAGGTGTCGGGTAAACTTGTTGTGCTCGTCAACAAGAATGCACTGCGGCGCATTGGGCTTTTCGCCGTATTCGAATGTCATCAGAATGACTTCGTCTCCGGCCTGCACCAGATGAGCGGCGGCGCCGTTCATGCAAATGACACCCGAGTGCGCTTCACCGGCAATGGCGTAGGTTTCCAGTCGTGCGCCGTTGGTGTTGTCCACGACGAGCACTTTTTCCCACTCGCTGATATCGGCCAACTCCATCAAGTGGGCGTCGATTGTGACTGAGCCGACGTACTTGAGGTTGGCCTCGGTAACCGTGGCCTTGTGGATTTTGGATCGAAGAAAAGCTCGCATATGGATTTTGGGCCCAAGTGGCTCGTTGCGGGCGAACCAGGATAGTGGCACACAGGGAATGGGACCAGCGGCTGATGCGCGATGCCCGCCACGCAGCTGCATTCAATCGGGCCGCGATGGGTCCGTGGGTGCCGCAGCGCACTCGGTGGCTGTTTGGGTGGGCGGGCTCAATCCCGTCCGGCGCACCTGATAGCTCAATTCGGACTACCTTCAAGGCCTGCGCGGCCGAATCAAGATTCGCCTGTGGCCTTTGCTGCCTGCTACTGCAGGCCGAGTGGTGCTGGCTCCACCGCAAAGTTTGCGGCGGAGCCAACCCCGAATCCCAGGGACGCAAGCGACCCCGGAAGGGCTCCCCGCAGCGACCGGCCGTCACCCAGGGGTATGTGAGAATGCTATCTCCTACTGTGCACGACGCCAGTACCGAGTTGATACGGAGCCGCATTCTTGCTCGGCAACGGCCCCTAGGGGTTGTCAAGGTGGACCAAATGAGGGCCCTTCAGCGAGAACGAGCGGGGAATTTTTCGACTTGTGGGGCTTGGCAAGTTGGCCTGGGCGCTCGGGTGAATCAAAAGGTGAGGGGCTAGGCGTGCTTCAAATAGCTTTCGATGCCCCTGGTCAGCCGCGCCAGGCCCTCCTGAAGCGTAGCTTCGGGCAGGCCGTAGGAGATGCGCAGGTGGCCCGCTTGGCCAAAGAATTCCCCGGCCACGACACCCACACCCTCGCTTTGGGCGAGATGGGCCGCGAGAGCTTGCGTGTCTTCGATCCCGTGAATGCGGGGAAAGGCGGACAGGCCCAGGGCGGGCGCGGGCCCGATTGCGTGGGGGCATTCGCGCAACCAACGCTGCAGGTGCGGTCTGCACTCGGTCTCCAGTTTTCGAGCGGGAGCCAGCAATTGCGGCAAGTGATCGAGGGCTTGCCGTGCGGCGCGCATGCTGTGCGTGGCCGGGTCGATCCAGCCCAAGAAGGCGAGATCCTCCATTTCGGCGCAAAGCGCTTCGCCGGCCTCTCCGAAAATGACCCAGCCAATGCGCAGGGCGCCCAGACCGTAGGCCTTGGTCAAGCCGCTGATGGAGATTCCGTGCGGCGACAATTCAAAGGCGTGAAAGCGATGCTCGGGCTGGGCGAACTCCATGTAGATCTCGTTGCTGATCAAGTAGCCGCCGCTGCGCCCCGCTGCTTCAGCCAAGCGAGTGATGTCCTCAGGACTTGAGAGCACACCGGTGGGGTTGTGCGGATTGGTCAAAAAAAGATGCGCTGGAGCGGTTCCTTGCAACAAGGCCTGAACGGCATCCAAGTCCAATCGAAAATCGTCTTCGGCCCGGCGCCGTACGGCGCGCGTATCGGCTCCGAAGTACTGGGGCAGCACTCGAAAAGGCTCATAGGAGGGCAATTCGGTAACCACGCGCGTTCCCGGCCGGAAAAAGCGGCTGGCGAGGAGGAACATGCCTGCCGATGCGCCCGGTACAACCAACACTCGACTGGGGCTGACCCCGTAAAGTTCGGCAAGGCGCTGCCGCAATTGCGGCATGGCCTCCATCGGAGGGGGCCCCAGGTCGGTGGGAGTGGGAGCTCCCAGAAAGCTCGGATCGGGGGCGGCAATTCCCGATTGGGCCAAGCTGTAGGGGCATCCGAAGGATTCGGTGCGTGCCCAGTGCATGTAGGGGAAGATCTGGGGGAGTTTTCCTGCGCTCATGGGGGCTCGATTTGCGTGACTTCGCGCTGTCGCCGTTGAAGTTTGCAGCGCGCAAACAGCGTGGGAGTCGGGAAGCTCGGTTGGAACTGCCTTGCGCGTTCTGGAACCGCCTCGCAGGGGCAGATAGGATGCCCTTGCTTGACGAATTCCGGCGAGCCTAGCGCGCTGGAGTCGGCTGGCAATCGCCGATCGGATTGGAATGACCGAGGTCACGAATTTTCAGGAAGCGAGCCGCTCGTACGTGCCTGCCCCCGGGAATGACCGGGAGGTTCGATTGCGTAGGAGGCACGGCTTGGCAAGCGGCCGGCGCCGCTCTCGATGGATCTCTGGAGAAGCGGATGTCCAAAGAAGTGGGTGCCCGGCGAAGTGTATGCGTAAAAATGTGAACGCGAAGCAGGCGAGCTCGAACTCAATCGAAGCACAGCTTGTGCAGCTCAATGGAATAGTTTTGCGGCCGGCCCCTGGCAGGCACCGATCGCCAATCGAAAGTGAACGAGGTTCGAGCATGAAGTTGATTCAAAATCTTGGTTTGGCGCGGCCCATGACGGGCGCAGGTGTGTGGACTTGTTTGTGTCTTTTCGGGCTGGGTCTTTTTGGACTGGCGTTGCCCGCTCAAGCTCTCCACGCGATTCCATCCAACTCGTTGGGCATGGGGACTTCGCTCCAGGAATCCGCCCCCAAGGTGCTTTCCACCAGGCGCATCAACACCGATCGCGCGAGCTTCCGCAATCTCGCCTCTGAAGACACCCTGGTGATCTCTACGCCCAAGCGCGGCACCCTGATTCACGTTTTTCAGGAGCGCGCCGGTTGGCAGCGCGCGGAAATCCCCGGTGGATTCCCCGTTTGGGTACACGGACGCTTTCTGCGCCCAACGGACCAAAAAGATGTCTGGGAAGTCATCGGCGACGGGGTGAACGTGCGCGGTCTTCCGAATAGTTCCGTCAACAACTATCCCATCGGTCAGCTGTATCGAGGTGACCTTGTGCGCGCCGCTGGTGGTGTGCCGCCCATGGAGGAAGATGCTGCCGGTGCGGAAACGGAGTCGGAATGGCTCAATGTTTGGTCGCCCGAAGGATTCGGCGCTTGGATCAAAGCGGATCAAACGGAGGCCTTGGCCGAAACCGAGGATGCAGACAAGCTTTGGAGTGCAGCCTTGGCAGCACTGGGCACGGCCAATGCTCAACCCTTGGGCAACAAGGCTGCGACACTGGAAGCTTCGAGTGCCAAACCTGAGGGCGGCGACAAGACCGCGACCGGGGAAACGGTTCCCGACGCAGCTGAGCTCTTGCGCAAAGCACAGGGCCTCTTGGCGGCCGCCAGGGAAGCCACGGACCCCGATTTAGCTGCGGTGCGAGAAGTCTACGCGGAAATCAGTGCCACCAATCCCTCTGCAATCATTCAAGAAATGGTGCAGAAGGACCTCGTCGTCCTTGAGGCCCTGGAAAAGATGGCCCGCATGCACGCCGAACTTGAGGAGTTGCGCCTGCGCAAGCAACGCGAGTTGCAGCAACGCCAACGCGAAATTTGGGATGAGAGCGGGCGCCCCGGCGTGCGGACGGATGGGCATGATCGCCTGGGCGTGCTCGAGCGTCACGTGCGCAATGGCCGCACGACCTTTGTTTTGAGGCGCGGTGGACACGATATCTGCGAACTCAAATGCAGCAGCGGCCGCTACGACCTAAACCTGTTTGCCGGCTTCGAAATCGGGCTGCGCGGCAGTATCGAAGAGGCCGCGAGTGACAGTCCCGACACGGCGCTCCCTCTGTTCGACGCAACGCGTATCCAGGTTGTCGCCAGGCCTTAGTCCAGGGGCATTCACAGCAAAGTTCCCAAAAGTAAGGGCTGAAATAAGGCAGCTGCGGCCGCGCATTCAATTGGGAAATGTCAGCGATGCCGGTCGCGCCACCTGCCTTGGGACGAGGATTAGCATGGGGTTTCGGCACGGCGCTGCTGAACCCCGAACTCTCCGACGGGCGCCATGAATTTTCTGCGCAAGTTAATCGCAAGACTCTTCGGTCGCATCCTGCGTCGCGCTCCATTGTGCGATCGCTGTCGTTACGACTATGGAACGGTTTGCATGCGACCCGAGCGCCCCAATGCGATCGTTTGCCCCGATTTCAAGCAGCGCTAGCCCCTGACTGTGATTTTTCGCAGGGTCGCCGGCTTTGCCTTGCGATGCCGCGATACGAAGTCCGGAGTCGAGCCATAGACACTGTTGAGGTGCGGGCCTTTGCGACTCCTCACGCGCTCAGCCAAGCAGCGTCAGCGCGCTGCTGACGACTCAAGTTCCTTGGGGTGCTCCCAGTTTGCGGGAAGTGGCGGCGACAACTTTTTCGCGCAGGCTTTGGAATTGACCGGTCGGAATCGCCGCGCGTATTTGTTCCATCAGGCGATGGAAATAGCGCAGGTTGTGCTGACTGAGGAGGATGCCGGCGAGCATCTCGTGGGTCGTCGACAAATGGCGCAAGTAAGCACGGCTGTAGCCCGTGCAGGTGGGGCAGTCGCACTCCGGATCCAAGGGCTCGGGGTCGCGGGTCCAGATCTGATTGCGCAAATTGACGCGACCTTGGGATGTGAAGGCTTGATGGTTGCGCCCGTGACGCGTGGGAGTTACGCAGTCGAACATGTCGATGCCGCGCGCGATCGCTTCGAAGAAATCGGCTGGAGTGCCCACGCCCATCAAATAGCGTGGCTTGTCCTCAGGCAAAAGGGGCGCCGCGGCTTCGACTGCCGCATACATGGATTCGCGGCCTTCACCGACGCTAACACCGCCGATGGCGTAGCCGGGCAAATCGAGTGAAGTGACATGTTCGGCACTCGCCCGGCGCAAATCTTCGAAGGCTCCACCTTGAACAATGCCGAATAGGGCTTGGCCGCGCTCGGTTCCGCCGTTCTCCCGCCAGCGCTTGACGCAGCGATCCAACCAAATCCGCGTGCGCTGTGTCGCGCTCTGAACGTCGTCGCGATTGTGGGGGGCGGGTGGGCAGTGATCAAAGGCCATGATCACGTCCGCACCCAAATCGCGCTCGACGTCCATGACGCGTTCCGGTGTAAGTCGAACGGCACTGCCGTCGATGATCGAGCGAAAGGTGACGCCGTCATCGTCGATGTCGGCCAAGTCCAACATGCTGAAGACTTGGTAGCCGCCGGAATCGGTCAAGATCGGTCCGTCCCAATTCATGAAGCGATGCAGCCCGCCCAAGTCGCGCACGATCTCTTCACCCGGGCGCAACAGCAGATGGTAGGTATTGGCGAGCAGCATCTTGCTGCCCACGGCGCGCACCTGATCGACAGTAAGTCCCTTGACCGTGGCCTTGGTTCCGACCGGC
>JAJDES010000613.1 GCA_029259675.1 Planctomycetota bacterium | reverse complement strand
GCAAGCGCGGCTAGTGCCCATGGCGCGCAGGCAAGACCTATGTATGTCGGGCGCAATGCGTCCCAATCATGGCCGCAGATCGAGCGAGGGCATTTGAGCCGACTTGCTCGGACCGAAAGTCTATAGAGTCTCGGGGCTGAGCATGCGCTCGGCGGCACGCTCCACGGCTTCGGGGCTGTTCAACGATCCCTCGTTGTACTGCTGGCGCAGTTTTTCAACGCGCTCCGATCGGCCTTGGTCTTCCAAGCCGCGAACGTCCATCTTTCCACTACCAGCCAATGCGCGAGCTGTTGCTGAAATCTCGACACGATCTTCGCGATGGAAGTCGGGCGTATTGGCCTTACTCGGTTGATTGCGTGAGCTGGCGAGGCGCTCGTTGACCTCTTTCAAGCTGTCAGCCCGAGCTTGGCTCAGGCGAGCGAGCGCGATGCGAGCTTGTTTCACTCGGGACGAAGTGTCTTGAACGGCCTCCAATCGAGACTGCTCATAGCGCTGTCGGGTGAGCTCGCGGGGGTTGGGTTGTCTGTTGTTGATGTCCATGCTTCCCTCCAGGGAGGTGCCCAGAAACCGGGCCGACTCCTTTATCGGACAACAATCAGCGACCCTGAGCGCATTTCTCTAAAATTCAGCCGACGGGCTCCGAAAGGCGCCTGATTTGACCCCGGATCGGGAACGTAAACGGTTTATAGCAATGACATTAGGCACAAATCTCGGCGGTGGCCCAAATCTAGCTCCAAGGACTTCAGCGGAGGCCGGTGAAGTTTTCATTCAAGCCTCGCCTCAAAATGGCACTTTTGGGGCCAAGCGTTGGGCTAAGGGTCTTCTGCTGCTGAGCCTTTGGTTGGGCTCGGGGTCCTTCGGCCAGGCTACGCCCCCGATCTCCGCTCCCCAAGACGAAGGGGCCGCAGGAACCGGGTATGTGGAATTGGTCTCGACTGAGGATGAGAGTGCTCCGCCCGAGTCCAACAGGGTCGACTACACCATCGAGGCTCGCCTCGACGGCGAAACGAAGCGAATCGACGGCAGTGAGAAAATTCAGTGGACGAACCGCACCGAAGATGACGTTTCGGACATGTGGTTCCACCTGTACCTAAACGCTTTCGCGAATGTCGAGTCCACTCATCTGTTTGAGGGGCGCGGCAAGCTGAAGAGCGGAAAGCGCATGACGGACGGTTGGGGCTGGTCTCGCATTACGGCGGCGCGCTTCATCGACGGAGACGAGCGTATCGACCTCATGCCGAGCATGGCCTTCCAGTCCCCCGATGACGCTCGCGAGGAAGACCGTACGGTGTTTCGATTGGAACTACCGCGCTCTATCGCTGCCGGGGAAACGGCGTTGATAGAAATTGAGTGGGAGTCGCAATTGCCGCGCGTGGTGCGCCGCACCGGGTACAAAGACGACTTCTTGCTCGTCGCCCAATGGTTTCCAAAGCTCGGTGTCTACGAGGCGGGCAAGGGGTGGTATTGCCACCAATTCCACGCAAATACGGAGTTCTTCTCCGACTACGGCACCTACGACGTCACTTTGAATCTCCCCGCGAAGTATCGCGATGTGGAAACGGGCGAAGTTTTCGTGGGAGGCTCGGGCACGATCGTTGAGAAGCGTGCCAAAGGCGACGACCGTGTCATTGTCCGAATGATCGCACCGTCAGTTCGGGATCAGGCTTACGTCGATCACACCGGCCGCAAGCCTTTGGTGCACGACTTTACCTGGACGGCGGATCCCAAGTTCATCGTTCACGATAAGGACAACTTTCAATACTCGGATTGGGAGAGTCAGTTCCCCGGCGAGATTGCACTGGCACAGGAAGCCTTCGGAACGGATGTGGACCTCAGCCTGCGCAGCGTTGACATCCGACTGCTCATTCATCCGGAGCGCAAAGATCAAATCGCGCGACACGTCAAGGCGACATCAGCTGCGCTGTTCTTTTACGGACTGTGGTACGGCGAGTATCCCTACCAGCAAATTACGGTAGTAGATCCGGCATGGGGGGCACGGGCGGCCGGAGGCATGGAGTACCCGACGCTGTTTACGTGCGGCACCAGTTTGGGCACAACAGAGGACATGCACTCGCCCGAGGGAGTTACGGTGCATGAGGCCGGGCACCAGTTCTTCTATGGACTTGTTGGCAACAATGAAGCGGAATCATCGTGGTTGGATGAAGGCCTCAACTCGTACACGGACTCCGAAGTCATGCGACGCGTTTACGGAGACAAGCGCCAGACATCTTCCTACGGAGGAAAGGTTCGAGCTTTCCGCGTGGACGGCTCGCGTCGAGCACCTCTTCCGTCGCTAGAGGGACCGTTGGGCGCCCTCGCTTTGCAGAGTATTCCGCTCGGCACCTATGACAAGGTCGGCACGCTGGAGTTGATGCCCCTCGTGCCTTCTGCCTTCATGAGTTACTGGCGAGACTTGCCGGGTGTTCATTTCGCATCGCAATGGAATGATCCGCGCATGGATTCACGTGCCGGCTATTTGCGTTCGCCCGACAGCGACCCGATCGATAGAACGGCCTACCTCTACCTTGATCGAGCCAGCTACAGCGCCAACAGCTATCGAAGAACTGCGACGGTTTTGAACGCTTTGCGCGGATTGGTTGGCGAAGTGCCTTTCTTGCGTGGCATGCGGCACTATTCCGACCGTTGGCGCTACCGCCATCCCACGCCCGAGGATTTTTTCCTGTCCTTCCAGGAAGGCGCGGCGTTGGAAGAAGACATCAACTGGTTCTTTGAGGACTTGTTCCAATCGACAAAAACAGGTGATTGGATTTTGAGTGTGGAGCAGCGAAAGGCAGCCAATTCATTGGGGCGCTACTTCACCGAAGAGGACGGAGATCCTGTTTTGATCGGCTCGGAAGCAGGTGGGGACAATTCCGAGGACGGCGCGGATTCGGCTACTGGCGCTGACGATGATGCCGAGCAGCCGTGGCTGACGAACATTACTTTGCGAGTGCGCGGAGCTTTGCGCATGCCCGTCAAGCTTGTACTGAAGTTTGAGAACGGCGAGACCCAAATCCACGAGTGGACGCGCGCAGAGCAAATCGAATATCCCTGGAAGCGCTGGGAACTTTCGCCCAAATCGAAGTTGATTTCAGCGCAGTTGGATCCCGATTGGCTCTGCCCGGTGGATTTGGATCGATCCAACAACTCGTGGTTCGAAAAGCGCGATACGCTCAGTTCCTACCGTTGGGGCGAACGAGCTCTGTCGCAAACGGCACGCTATCTTCAATGGTACACCCGCTTTGGAGGCTGATATGAGCACGACCAATCAAGACGGCGTGCCGCAAGGAGCGATCTACGCAGCCGCTATACGCTCCGCCATCGGCCGAGTTCCGATCTGGCTGTTGACGACACTCATGTTGCTGTTGCTGGCTTTGCCCAGCGGATTGTTGACCGAGCAGGTCTATGGCAGTGCCGTCGGCAATCGCTATGAAGCCGGCAGCTTGCTTTCCAAGCTACACATGGATTTTCGCGCGGACCATTCAGCCGAACTCGGCGCATTGGCGGCGCAACTAGGCAAGCTTTCAACACTGCTTGCAGCGTTCAGCATCTTGCTTGGAATCTTTACTGCCGGCGGTTGGCTGAGAGTCTTCCTGGAGCGTACCGAGGGGCGTTCAGTGCGGCGCTTCCTCTCCGGTGGGGCCCACCACTTTTGGCGCTTCTTGCGGCTCGCCGTTATTGTGCTGTTGCTTTTATCCGCGGCCTATTGGATTGCTTTTGAAGAGCCCTGGGAGCGCTTGCTGGAGTTTTGGATGCAGCTACCGAGCGCGGACCTTGAGGCGCTCGACAGTGAACTCGACGCCCAGCGACTAGCGCTGTTCCAAGCCGGCATTCACCAGTTCATGGTGGCCATGATCATGACGTGGGCGATTTTCACTCGAGCGCGCATGTCGATGTTCGACAGCAAGTCCTCGGTTTGGGCGGGTTTCGCCAGCTTATTCACCATGCTGCGCCATCCGATCCGCACCCTGCGGCCGATGCTCGCCATCCTGATCCTTGAGGGTTTGATCATTCTGGCTGCGGGCTCTATCCACAGCTGGCTTGAGTCGGGCCTTACGGCAGAGGCCGGCTGGCAATCCGTGGCACTGATCTTTACCTGCTCGGCGGGTGTCCTGGTGCTGCTCGAAATCCTTCACGCGGCGCGCTATTCGGCCGCGGTCTTTGTGACGCGCTCTATCGTGCCTCCCCTCTCGCGACCCGATCCGTGGAAGCACAGTATCGGCGCGCCAGGCGGACCCCAGTACCCGATCGTGGAAGGCGACGAATACGACGTATCGCTTTAGATGCCGGTCGCAACCCCTGCTGTCAAATGGCGCGCGGTCTCCGGATCGGACTTGTCGTCAAAGTGGCAAGCCATGGCTGGGCCTCGCAGCAGATTGGGGTTGCGGAACTTCGCCTAAGCCTGTGGGGCGGAGTCTTTCAACAGTAGGCTGTCGGCCATGGTTGCCAAACGTGTCATTCTCGTCGGTGGCGGATTCGCGGGCGTGCGCTGCGCCGTCACCCTGCGCAAGGCTTTCTCTGCAGACGAGCTCGAAGTCGTGCTCTTCAATGGTGAAAACCACATGGTCTTCCACCCCTTGTTGGCCGAAGTTGCGGGTGGATCGATTGACGCTCAAGCGGCGTCGGCTCCGCTGCGGCAGATGCTGCCGGGTGTGCTTTGCCGCACCGAGGAAGTTCAGCGGGTAGATACGGAAGCCTCCTCACTCGAGTATGAAGATGCGGAGGGACGCCGGCACATGTTGTCCTTCGACCACTTAGTGCTGTGTTGCGGCAATCGTGTGAACTTGGGGTTGGTTCCGGGCATGGCCGATCACGCCTTCGCGCTCAAGACCGTGGGCGATGCGATCGCGTTGCGAGCCCACGTGATGAGCCAGCTCGAACGCGCGGAGGTGTGTGAGGATGACGAGCGTCAGAGTGAATTGCTGTCCTTTGTCATCGTCGGCGGTGGCTACAGCGGCGTGGAAGTGGCGGGCGAAATCAACGACTTAGTCCGCTCCAGCCGCCGCTTCTTTTCAAACATTGACGTCGACAGCATTTCGGTCACGCTGATTCACTCGCGGGATCAACTCTTGCCGGAGATCAGCTCGTCGCTGCGCGACTTCACGGCCAAGAAGATGATCCAGTCCGGGGTCAACGTGATTTTGAAAGCACGTGCTGTCGTGGCGACATCCGAAGGTGTGGGGCTGAAGAGCGGTGACTTCCTCAAGGCGGGCACCATCGTTTGCACCATCGGTAGCAGCACATCTGAAGTGGTTGAGCAGCTCGACGTTCAAAAGGAACGGGGACGAATCAAGACGCGCCCCGACATGCGTTTGGTCGATCACGATTCAATCTGGGCCGCCGGGGACTGCGCCCTCGTGCTCAATGGTGCCGATGGCGAACCCGCGCCCCCGACCGGGCAGTTTGCCGACCGTCAGGGGCGGCAGTTGGCGGCCAACATCGGTCGCGTTATGCGCGGCGAACCGACGCGCCCCTTCGCTTTCAAGCCGCTGGGCCAAATGTGTTCCATCGGCCACCACTCGGCCGTGGCGGAAGTCTTTGGAATGCGACTTTCGGGCTTCTTCGCCTGGGTTCTTTGGCGCGCTGTCTACTTGTCCAAGATGCCTAGCTTTTCCAAGCGCGTGAAACTCGCTTTGGATTGGACTTGGCAACTGATCTTTCCGCGCGACCTTTTCCACTTGAAGGCCGACACGACGGAGCGGGTCTCTCGCGCTTACTATCAGCCCGGAAGTTTTGTATTCCACGAAGGCGACCCGGCCACAACCTTCTTTGCCATTGAATCGGGCGAAGTTGAAATCGTCAGCGAGTCCGGCGACGGTTCCGAAGAAATTGTGGCCGTGTTGGGCGCCGGCGATTTCTTCGGCGAAATGGCTCTAATCAACGATTCGCCGCGAACCAAGGGCGTGCGGGCGAGAACCGCCGTCGGTGTGGTTGTCATGGGCCGCGAAGTATTCTCGCAGTTGTCGAGCTCCCTCGCCATCTTGCGCAAGTTGGTTGAGGACGCTGTGCGCCAACGCGTGGGCGCAGCCGGTGGTGCGGGCTCGGCCGATTGGGGCAAGCTCGAGGGCTTGACCCTCGGCGCAATGATGCAGGAAGCCAATGTGGCTGACTTGGGAATCAGTTTGTGCGACGCAGCTGAAAAAATGGCCGTCGCGCCGGGCATGCCCCTTTGCCTCGTTGACGAAGAGGGGGCCTTTAGCGGAGTTGTCAGCAGCAAGGAGTTGATTGAAGCCATGGCCTGCTGCAGTTCGGGCCAGGGCCTGACCGTACAAACTCCACTGGCTGAGCTGATCAACAAAGAGGCCTTTTGCCTTTGCGAGGAGGACGCAGCTCCCATGGCTTTGGAGGCGATGAACTTGCGTGCCTTGCGGGCGCTTCCCGTTGTCGCCGGCGGCGGCTCGCGCAAGTTGCGAGGCGTGGTTCCGATTGAAGCCCTGCTGGGTCGCATGCTGACCGAGACAACGACTTCCAAGGCGTGAACAGGCGAATTTGATCACGGCGTGGGAGTTGACTGGAATGGCATCAGCTCACAGAAAGTTCGCAGCACAAGTTTTGGCAACTCCCGGAATGTCGAAGTGATGTACGGATTCCTAGCAGACTTTGTGGTGTTCCTGCACCTGGCCTACGTCGCCTACGTTTTGGGCGGCTTTCTCGCCATTTTGATCGGCGGACTTTTCAAATGGGCTTGGGTGCGCGGCCTTAGATGGCGGGTGATTCACCTGGCCATGGTGCTGATCGTGGCCTTTGAGGGCGCGATGGGGTGGATCTGTCCCTTGACGACACTTGAGTTCCATTTGCGAGCGAAGGCGGGCCAGACGAATGAAGAGGAGATCTCCTTCATGGGCCGCCTGCTGCGGGATTGGCTGTTCGTCGAAATGCCCCAGGAGCAGCTCAACAAGTACTACATCGTCTTTGGGTCCATCGTGTTGTTGAGCATCGTGTTGGTTCCTCCGCGTAGGCGGCACAAGCAAGACTAGTGCGAATATCCCGAGCGCAGTTCTCGCCCATGATGTCATTCGCTTGAACCGCGGGACGGCACCAAGCAATCGACCCCGATGGTGATGAT
>JAJDES010000612.1 GCA_029259675.1 Planctomycetota bacterium | reverse complement strand
AGCTTGGATCTGGAAAACAGGAGCCGAAAGCATGATTACCATTCGAAAATCGGACGATCGCGGATATGCAAGTCACGGTTGGTTGGAAGCGCGCCACAGCTTCAGCTTTGCCAATTACATGGATCCCGCTCACATGGGGTTCGGACCTTTGCGTGTAATTAATCAGGATCGCGTCCAGCCCGGTGAGGGTTTTGGGACCCATGGGCATCAAGACATGGAAATCCTCACCTACGTCCTTTCAGGCAGTTTGGAGCACAAGGATTCGATGGGCACGGGTTCGAGAATCGTGCCCGGGGACGTGCAGTACATGTCCGCCGGAAAGGGAGTGACCCACAGTGAGTTCAACGGGTCAGATGAGGAACTCGTGGAGCTCTTTCAGTTGTGGATCGAGCCCGCAGAGTTGGGAGCCCTACCGCGCTATGGGCAGAGACATTTTCCCGAAGATGAGCGGACGTCGAAGCTGCGAGTCGTAGCCTCACCGGATGGTCGTGAGGATTCGCTGGAAATTCGCCAAGACGCTTACATGTACGCCAGCTTGTTGCCCACCGGGGAAAAGCTGACCCATGCCGTGCAAGCGGGACGCCGGGTTTGGATCCAACTTTCCAGCGGCCGGCTTCAGGTCGGGAGCGAAGTGCTGGAGCCCGGCGACGGCGCGGCCATTGAAGAACAAACTCAAATTGACATTGAGTCGCTCGCAGACTCGGAATTCCTATTACTCGACCTCGCCTAAGTCAGTCCAATGAACAAAAAAGCAGAAGTACAGTTTCCGATTCACGACCTCATTGCAGAACGCTGGAGCCCGCTCGCGTTTTCCGATCAAGCAGTAAGTCGTGAGGACCTTGGAAGCTTGTTTGAGGCGGCGCGTTGGGCTGCTTCCTGTTACAACGAACAACCGTGGTCCTTTATTGTCGCCACGCGCGATGAAACGGAGTTGCACGCCAAGCTCGCAAGTTGCCTCGTGGAAGCCAATGCCGCCTGGGCAGCCCAGGCACCGGTGCTTTTACTTTCCGTTGCTTCCATGAAGTTTAGTCGCAACGGAAAACACAATCGCCACGGAGCCCATGACCTTGGGCTGGCCGTTGGAAACTTGAGCATGCAAGCAGGGGCGCTTGGGTTGTCACTGCACCAGATGGGTGGCTTTGATGTTCAGCGCGCGCGGGAACTTTTTGCCATTCCCGAAGACCTCGAGCCGATGGCCGCCATCGCCCTCGGCTATCGAGGGGATGGTGAAAGTTTGAGCGCTGAAATGCGCACGAGAGAAGCTGCTGTGCGCGAACGCAAAGCCCTGAACGAAATGGTTTTTGGCGCAAATTGGGGCGAGGCCTGGTCCGGAATTCCCAAATGAATCCCCAGTCGCGCTCTACATGTGACGCGCTTCGGACTCATGGGGAGACCGCTTCCCTGCAGACCCTTACTGCAAGCCCATACTGCAAGCCCTGAAGGCAAGCCCTGAAGGCAGGCCCTGAAGGAAGGCCGGTTGGCCCCGAGCCCTGCCCTGTTGGCCGGCCATGGGGAGCTAGAGCTGTTCTTGCCGCGTTTGGGGCCCATAGCGGCAATCGCAGTAGGGGCGACATGAAAGCGTTGCCGGTTGCGAGACTGGTCAGTCCGCGTAGGCTTTACCTGGATCGCAGGCGCGATCTGGTCGACCTTTCGCGGTTTGATCCTGCAGCGATTTTTCGCAGCGGACCAAGCCAACCTCAAAAAGAAGTTTCCCGATGAGCCGCAATCCCTTTTCGTCTGTCCGCGGCTACTTGCCGCTAGCGCTCTTATTACTGGTGACGGACAGCGCTGCGCAAACTGCGCCGGGCTTCCGCATGATCGGACCCCACGGTACGTCCGAAACGTATTTGATCGACACTGCCGGCGAGGTCGTTCACACCTGGCCCAGCGGATTCAATCCGGGCAACGGTGTGTACTTGGAGTCAGATGGAACTCTTCTGCGCGCCGTCGCCACCGGCGGCGGGCCCGGCATCGGCGGGGCGGGAGGTGGCGTTCAACGCATCGCCTTCGACGGCACCATCCTTTGGGATTACAAGTACAACACCGGCGGCAATTTCGGTCACCACGATGTGGAAGCATTGCCCAACGGCAATGTCTTGATCATCGCTTGGGAGGATTTCACTCCGGCGGAAGCCATCGCCCAGGGTCGCAACCCCGCCACCATCGGCTCCATTTTTCGCCCCGATCATTTGGTCGAAGTTCAACAAACGGGTTTGACGACCGGAACGATTGTGTGGGAGTGGCACATCTGGGATCACTTAATCCAAGACTTTGATAACAGCAAAGCGAACTTTGGCGTCGTAGCGAATCACCCGGAGCTCATAGACATCAATTACCCGCCCGGGACACCCAACCAGGGCGATTGGAACCACGCCAACGCCATCGATTACGATCCCGCTCACGATTGGATTGTGTTTAGCGCCAATTTGCAGGACGAAATCTGGATCATCGATCACAGCACGACCACTGCCGAGGCCGCAGGTCATTCAGGCGGCACCCATGGCAAAGGCGGCGATTTGCTTTATCGCTGGGGCAACATTGCCGCCTACGACAAAGGCACGGCTTCCGATCAGTTGCTGCACAATCAACACGGGCCCAATTTCGTTGCTCCCGGTTTGCCGGGCGCCGGCAATTTGATGATCTTCAACAATCAAGTTGGAGGAAACTTCTCCGCCGTATACGAATTGGCTTTACCCGTAAATGGCAGTGGGGGATTCGACTTGCTGCCCGACGGAACCTACGGGCCGGCTGGCCCGTTTTGGGAGTACACCGCTCAGACGGCAACGGACTTTTTCAGTCCCTTCCTCTCCAATGCAGAGCGCTTGCCCAACGGGAACACTTTGATCGACAGTGGAGTGCAAAGCGGATGGTTGTTTGAAGTTACGGACGCGGGAACAAAAGTGTGGGAGCACTTCAATACCCTCCCCAGCAGCAATGCCTTTGTTTTCCAAGTCAGCTACGTTGAGCGCAGCCTTTGGTCCAGCGACGCGACGGTTTCCGCAGCGGCGGGCGCCACGATTGATTTTGATCTCGTCGCGGGAACGCCGCGCGCGGGGGACTTTTATTTCTTGCTGGGCTCGATCTCGGGAACTTCGCCGGGCATTCCAGTGGATGGATTCACCCTGCCTCTCAACAACGACCCTTACTTCAAATTCACCCTGAACTTTCCAGGTAGCGCCCTGTTTTCCAATTCCTTTGGAGTTGTGGATGCCCAGGGTAGAGGGACAGCCAGCATGAATGTGGCGCCGGGCTTGGCCGTGCCCCTGGTCGGGGTCACCATGAATCACGCCTACGGTTTGGTCGATTCAACAACTTTCGTCACGACGCACACCAGCAATGCTGTGCCACTGGTAATCATGCCCTAGCAATGAAAAGAAGCTTCCATGCTTGGGGCACGGAAGCTTCTCATGAAAGCGACGGACCGCGGAGTAGGGCTCCGCGATCCGTCTTTCCCTAAAGCACTCGCCGCTGGAGATGAGGGATTCTCCGCCTATTGGCTGAGCGCGGCGAAGGAGGATGTGCCGATTAGGGAAGCAGGACTTTATCGATGACCTGAATCACTCCGTTGGTCGTGTCGATGTCGGCGCTGATGATTTTTGCACCTTGCACCATGAAGGTCTTGCCTTCGCGGGATCCAGCTTTCAGAGCTTGTCCCTGGAGGGT
Source organism: Planctomycetota bacterium (assembly GCA_029259675.1). Lineage (GTDB taxonomy): Bacteria > Planctomycetota > UBA1135 > UBA1135 > JAJDES01. Next base: position 9,530 of record JAJDES010000612.1, on the reverse strand, counting down.
CTTCAATCCACGCTTCTCAGAAAAGTCCGAGGTGTAGACGCGACCGGGGACGACGTGGTACTTGAGGATCGCGGCCAACTTTTCACGGTTTTCGGGCTCCAGGAGGTCTTCAACAGTTCCTCTGGGAAGTGCAGCGAAGGCTTCATCGGAAGGAGCGAACACGGTGAAGGGACCTTTGCCTTTAAGAGCCTCGGCCAGTTGGGCTGCCTTGAGCGCGGTGCCAAGGGTCTTGAAAGAGCCGGCCTTCATGGCTGTTTCAACGATATCGAGCGTGCTGGGAAGAATGACGGTGTCGATCACGTGAATGACGCCGTTGGTGCACTCGATGTCCGCGCTGAGCAGGGTCGCACCGGAGATTTTTACACCGTCATCCGTGGTCTTGAATTGGATGCGCTGGCCATTCAGGGACGCGGTTGCATCTCTGCTGACAACCTCTTTGCTGGTTAGTTTGCCGGCGGCAACGTGATAGGTGAGGATCGCTTGCAGCATGGCTTTGTTCTTCGGATCGAAGAGCTCAGCTACAGTTTCCTTCGGAAGCTTGGCAAAGGCGGCGTTGGTGGGCGCAAAGACGGTGAGGGGACCTTCAGCTTGAAGAGCCTCTGCCAAACCGGCTGCAGTGACGGCCTTGACGAGCGTTGAGAAATCTTCCGAAGCCAGGGCCGTTTCGACGATGTTCTTGCCTTCAACGACGGCACTGGCGGGGGTTGAACCCTGCTTGCTGGAGCAGCTCTTCTGGCTGTCGCAGGTGCTCTGGGGGGAAACGGCAACAAGTGCCGCGCAAAGAATAGATGCTTTGATGAACATGGGCTTTTTACTCTGATTTACTTCGGTGTTTGCGGTTCTCGAGTTCATGCAAGAGTTCGCGGCCAACCGGCCGCCGGATGCGTCGCACCCAAAAAAATGCTGAACGTCGATTGGAATCCCAACGATGGGCCAGACTCACCCCATGGCCACACGCTTGCGAGGGCATGGATTGACTGCGCGATCGAAATTGTTGCAACGCGCCGTAGGGGGACTCTGAGTTGCCTGGTTGCAATCAACGCATTCGGGCTTGATCCAGGGCGGCGAGCGAAAGACAAATTCGCACAAGCGTTCTGTATCTAATGGGCCCGGAAACGAATTGCGAATAGCTGGGGTTGCGCAAGTCGAAATCCCGGCCTGCTCAGCTTCAAGCAATTCCAGTGAACGCACACGATTCACTCGCCTGCGATTCAATCCTCTCTTGAGCTGAGAGTGCGGCTCTACACTTTTGGGCAAGCACTAGAAGGGGTCACTACGCCCTTGGCGCTAACTTGCTCAGCCCGCCAGTTCTTCAGCCTTGCGCACGGCTGAAGGAGCGTCGAGTGCATAGCCGTCGGCTCCAATCGCGCGCCACAATTCCGGCAATTTGCTGAAGGGGGGGCCGCCGACGAGGATCGGGGGGGCTTCCTCAGCGCGGAATTCTCGGACCCTTTCGATCATGTTGGCGGAATCCCGCAGGTGGATTCCCATGGTCACCGACAGCGCTACAAGGTCGGCTTCAAAGTCGAGTGTCGCCTTGGCTAGGTCGTTGCTCGGCAAATTGGCTCCGAGCCGAAGGGCTTGCCAACCGTCCATTTCAAAATGGTCAGCGAGGATTTGAGTGCCGATGTCGTGCAAATTTCCTTTTGCGGAGCAGATTAGAACGGTCTTGCCACGCGTGAGCTTGGGTCGCATTTGTCCTCGCAGCAGAGTAAGGCACTCTTTCACCACACCCGAGGCCAGGTGCTCCTCATGGATTCCCAACTCACCACGCTGCCACATGACTCCCAATTCGCCCTGAAGGGGGCAAAGGATCTCGGTTTGGATCGTGGAGAGCGACAGTCCGGAGTCGGCAGCTTCCAGCACGATTCGGTGCGCATCCGAGCGCCGCGCCTCGAGGATCGCAAGCAACAACTGACGAATGCGAGGCATGTGATCGAGATCGCAATCGAGGATGCTTGGGAGCGTGGGCGCGGGCGATGTGAAGCAAGCGAGAGCCATGTCCAAAGCTTCCACAGCCGGCCCTTGAACTTCGCTGGGCAGAGCTTCTTGAAGCTCCTCCTTCAGGCAGATCAGATTCAGTGCCAAATGCTCATCGCTCAAGTGGCGATGGTCCAGGCAGCAGCGGCTCCACTGAACTTGATCCACGAATATTTCGGGGAAGCCGGTGGCGACGGCGGCCGCGAGATTCAGAATGCGGTTTTCGGTGTCTCCGAGCAGGTCATCGAAGGAGCCCGGCGAGAAGGCTGAAGCGGCTCCATTTAGCTGCTCTCGCTCGCGCATGACGGCACCAGCGGCCAGGGCGCCCAGCCCTGAGTCCAAGAGTTGCGCCAAATGTCGACCTTTTTGATTCATTCTTCTTACCGTTGTCCTTCGCCGCAGGCCCCCAAGTGGATGCCGCTCAAGCGCTAGGCTCCTCCAAAATTTTCCGTAGCCGGTCGAGACCGCGCCGTGCGTGGCTTTTGACCGTGCCGAGGGGAGTTTCTGTTCGCCTGGCGATTTCGCGGTGTGAGAGCCCGGAAATAGACATGCGCAGGACTTCCTGCTCTTCGGGGCGGATTTTCGTTAGGGCCCTTTGAGCGTGGGCGGCTTCATCGGTGAGCTCAATGGCTTCGACCGGATTGACATCCGAGGGCAGCTCCTCGGGAATCTCCTCCGCTGAACCGCGTGCATCGTCGCGGCGTTGGCGATCGATTAGCCTGCGGCGTGCAATCATGCCCACATAGGTCGACTCGCTGGCGCGGGTGGGATCAAAGCGAGCGGCGGACTTCCAGAGCTGGATGAATACTTCTTGGACGACGTCCTCAGCCGCATCGTTGGGAACGCGGCCTCTAACGATCGACCAAACCAATGGCCGATACTTGTCCATGAATAAGTCGACGGAGTTGGGCTCTCCTTTAGCTACGGAGAGCAAGAGACTCGTCGAGGACGGATTGGGGACGGTGGTCATGAAATGCGCCGGCTGGCACCAGTGAGCACGGTCAAAGGATACGGAAAGCACCCGCCGTGTGGCAAAATGGCCTTCGAATCCATGGGGGAATCGCAATCCAAGCATTGGCTGGCTCGTTGTGCAGCAACCCAACGCCTGGCCCAGGACTGCTTGGCTGAGACCGCGCGTGCCTTGGAAATCGGGCAATCTGAGTCCGAAGTGGCCCGTTCCCTGGACCTACGCATTCGAAGCGCGGGTGCGAGCGGCTATTTCCACTCGCCATTGGTGTGGTTCGGGGAGCGAACGAGGCTCGTCTCCAAGCAGGGCCGCGATTCCTTGCCCAGTTCCAAACGGCTCGAGCCCGGGATGGTCGTCATCATGGATTATGCGCCGATCATCGACGGCTGCGCGGTGGATGTCAGTTTGACGACTGCCCTGGGGCGGGAAGAGCGGGTGGAGCGTGGGCAGGATTTACTGGGCGAACTGCGGGCCCTCGTACCGAGTTGGGTGCGCGAGGGGCTGACGGCTCGCTCGATTTGCCGGCGAGTGAATGAGTGGGTGCTCAGTCACGGCTGCATACCTCGGCAAGAGGGCTACCTCTTTGGGGCGCTGGGGCATCGAGTCTATCGCGGCGGTTCCGGGCGCCTTTCCGGATTGGTGTTGAGTGGAATGGGCTTGGGCTCAGGTGTGCGACTATTGGGGAGTGCACTATTGCACCGAATTCCGGGCATCCCGGTCGCTTGGCCTTTTTGGAATGATTCACCCTTGGCCGAAGCGCCTCCCGTTGCGGGCCTTTGGTCGATGGAACCGCATTTTGAATTGGACGGAATCGGCATCAAGTCCGAGGAGCTGTTGGTCATTGCGCAGGACCGGGTGGATTGGCTTGCGGACCTGGAATTCCAATTGAGTTGAATTTCCAACCCAATGCCCACGCTTCATTCGCTCCACCTCACGGCGATAGCCATTGGTGACAGGCCATGGGCCGCTGGGCGCGGTCACTCAGCTGCCGGCACCAATTCAGACCAGGCTTGATGCAGTTGCATGAGTTTGCCGGCGGAATAGCCGCGGTCGTGAAACCAGGCAATGCGGCCCGAGCTGTCCAGCAAGAGGATGCGCCCATTAAGTGCCGACTCATTGCCCGTAAGTTCGGCAATGCGCTTGGCCCCCTCGCCGTAGACCGTTGCTACTGCTAGCCAATCTTCACTCGGGATTCCATCGCGCATGCCCTGATCGATGGTGTTGGATATCAATCCCGGCACCAGGCCCGGGATCGTCGGCACTTCTATAATGCGTGCTTCGGATTTGAGTTGAACAAGGCCCAGTATCCAGCGATCGAGATCGAATTGGGTTTCCATTTCGAATCCAACGAGCAAGATCGCAGGCTGACCGGCCAACTCGGAAGGTAGTTCGATCGGGTCTCCGGTCAAAAACTCAGCTTGGACAGCCGGGAATTGTTCACCGACGGGGTTGCGCCTGGGCAGGCTGGGAGCCGAGCAGGACGCGAGCAGCAAAGCTCCGAGCAGCGCCGCCGCCAAGGGCCGGCTCGGACTGTGGGAACGCACGTGAATTGCTTCTGGATCGGATTCCCAGCCCAGTTCTGTGCGGCCGGCTTCGCGTTCGCGCGCGAGCGCCGGAAGTTGGGAGTTGCGGCGGCGCTGGGTCGAAGCTCTGGAGAAAATATTCATTGCAGTGCGAAGGGGGCGGTGCTTGCGGGGATGACTTCCGGAAAAGGAATTCGCCGGTCGGAGCCCTTCGGTTGCAATCGATTCGGAATTCGTTTGAGGAGCGGCGCCGTCGCCGGAGCAGGCGGCTTTCCGCAGCGCAGCGATTCGAGAGTGGCTGAACAGTCTCAAGCGGTTGAGTTTGGAGTTAGCGGGAAATGGGGTTGGCAAGATCCAACGGGCGATCCATTGCATCGTGCAATTGAATTTGGACTGAGCTTGAATAGGTGCTTCGGAACTGGTTTTTGAAGAGAGTCCAAACCATTTGGTCCTGGAGTTGCCCCAGATCGTTTTCAAACCGATCTTTCAGGGTCGCTTCGTGCTCGAAGCCCAATTTTTCGGCAACACGAATGCTGGCTGCATTCTGAGGGGCGCAGTGCAATTCGACGCGCTTAACCGCGAGATGCTCGAAAGCCACACGAACGAGGGCGGCCGAAGCTTCGGTCCCATAGCCGTGTCCCGCGTGGCGGCAATCGCTCCAATAGCCCAACTCCATAGCTCCTTCGCCGGCGCGCCCGAGTAGCATGCTTTCACCCAAGTACTGGCTCTCTGTTTGTTGGCCGCCGGCAGCATCGAAAATGGAGAAGACGTAATTCTCTTTGTTGTCGAACATCGCGCGCCGGTCGCAAAGCCAATCGGCGGTGCCCTCAAGACTGCGCGGCTCATCACGCATGAACGGAATCCACGGGCGCAGGTGGGCATCGGACGCGTCGATGGCGGCCCGCACCAAGGCGGCGTGTTTGGGATCGCAGCAAGACAAGCTCAATCTTGGCGTGCGAATGCGATAGGGCATTGTGGGAGTGCGCATAGCTCCGACACTTTAACTCGGCTGTTGCAGAATGCTGTTTGCCGATTGAATGCAAAAGCGATGGATCCAAGCGAGTCCCAGGGCCCTGTCGCTTGGAATCCGTCCGCAGCCCGCATGCGATCGCAATTGCGAGAACGTGAATTGGCAAACCGCTAATTGTGCTGTGCTGTGAAGTTGCGCGCTTCGCAACGGAACACCTGAAATCGGTCGTGGCCACTTTCTGGCAGCATGCCTCGTGTGCGAAGCAACTGGGGTTGAGCGGTTGAAGCGAAGGACTCGCCCACTCCAAAAATTCGGCCTGCACCGGCCTGCACCGGCGGCGGCATCCATGCAATGAACGGAACGCCTCGGATTCGGATTGGGGCCTGAACGGGGGGCCTGGCTGCGCGGAAAAATTCTTCCGAGGCGGTCCACTCGCTCCCTCCCGCTGTGGAACTTTGCAGCTTGGCGTGCCCGGAGGTCGCCTTGGGGGGCGGCTAGTGAGGGGATCATGGGGGGCCGAGGAGGATGTGCCCATGCATGGAGAGTGGACGCAACGTGAAGGAGATTCCCCGGCAAGGCCAAGGCGGCTTGCTGACGAGCCGGGCATGATGTGGAACGCCTTTGGAGTCGTCTCAGCTGTTCATAAGCCCTGCAATTGCAACGCTTAATCGCCCATCGGCGCCCTTCGCGTCGGTGCAGAGTCTTCGGCTATCGAGGGGATCCATGAGCGGCGAACGAGAAGGGGGCGGCCCAAAATGGCCCAGGAATCGGGCCCCGCGCTTGGACCTATGGGAGTGTGAATTGGGTTGTGGAACCAACAAGCACGGCCTGCTCAGCAACGACTGGGGCATTCCAAGCTGTCTATGTAGCCGCCATTCCGGGGCCCGGCCAGCTAGGGCGAAACCTCAATCGAAGGCCCATTTGGCGTCCGAACGAGATGTGCCGCAGTGAGAATTCAGAATCGGAAGCCGTTGGTCATGGATCTTTCGGGGCTCACGCGCCATTCTCCCCGCCATGGATCAAGATTACTTCGATAGCTACTCGGGTTTGGGCGTTCACCGCTTGATGCTCCAGGACGAATCTCGCATGGAGGCCTTTCGGGCCGGAATCCGTGCCGTTGTGAAGCCGGGCCAAACCGTGCTCGACGTCGGCAGCGGAACAGGCATCTTGAGTTTTTGGGCCGCTGAGGCCGGCGCCGGGGAAGTCATCGGAGTGGACAATACTCAAACGGTTGAAGCCGCCCGCGAATTGGCGCGCATCAATGAGTTCGATGATGTGGTCCGATTCGTGCGCGGCATGGCGGAGCAGCTCGAACTCAAAGAGAAGGTCGATGTGATCGTGTCCGAGTGGATGGGGTACTTCGCTTTGGCGGAGACCATGTTTAAGAGCTTTGTCGCCGTGCGAGATCGGCTGCTGGCGGAGGGCGGCACGACGATTCCCTCTGCGATCTCGTTGCACTTGGCTCCCATAGAAGATTGGGCGGCCTACTTCGACGATGGCCCGGGCATGTGGGAAGTTCCGATTTACGGCATGGACTTTCATTCACTCGTCGATCGCGAACTGGAAAACCTATCGACCGTCACGCGCCCGATACCCGAGCGTTCCTACCTGGCGCCGCCGGCCGAATTGGTCATGATCGATTGCGTCAAAGCGCCGGTCGAAGAATTCTTTTTCAAGAGCGAGACGGAGTACGTCATTGAGCGCGACGGAATTCTGCACGGCTTTGCCGGTCACTTCGAAGCGGAGCTCGCACCCGAAGTCATCCTGAGTACGGCCAGTACGGAACCCTTGACCCATTGGCGCCAATCTTATTTTCCGGTGCGCGACCGGGATGTGCGCGCCGGCGACACCCTGCGCGTGCGCATGCAAGCCTGCGAAGCCTCGCGCGGCGACCGGCGCCTACCTGTCTACACCATTGAGGGCGAGCTCATTCGCGACGAGGTCGCGCATCCTTTCTCCTACCGCTACGACGCCACTTTTGAGTGATTGGAAAGACGAGCGAGTGAATCTTTTTCAGGATACAGCTGCTCGCTTTCGTCAGGAACTTAGTGCGGCCAAGAGCCTGGTTCCCAATGGACATGGGGCGCGGCCAGTTACCGATTGAAGCGATGAAAGGCCGATTCGCGCGGGCCAACAGTGGCAATCCCTGCGTCGCCCAGGCTTGTCGAGAGAATACTTGCGCGGTCCAAGAACTTTGCTGTGTCTGGTCGCGCGGTTTGGTCGCGCGCGGGGACGACTAGTCTTCAACGCGCTCGCCGTCGCGATATGGACCTGAAAGCTTGCGGTCGGGGCTGCCATCGGGATGAAAAGCCTGCCAGGGCCCGACCTGTTTTCCAGCCTGCATGTCGCCCTTGAGTGCGACTTGGCCGTTGGGGTGCCAAAAGGTCCATGGGCCGCTGCGCTTGCCGTTTTCCCAATTGCCTGCGTTGCGCGGCGATGCGGTTTCGGTCCAGCTCTTGGCCGGTCCGTGCAGAACACCGTCTTTCCAATGGAATTCAGTATCGAGCTGGCCGCTCGAATAAAAGGTGCGCCAAAGTCCCTGGCGGCGGTCGTTCCGCATTTCGCCCTCTGCGCTCAGTGTGCCGTCGGGCCCAAAGGTTCGATCTAGGCCTTGGCGTTGGCCGTTGGCGTAGTGGCTCTCAATCCAAACACCGCCATCGGGATACCAAAATGTCCACGCACCGGTTTTTTGGCCCTGATTGAACTCGCCGCCCATGGCCGGCTTGGCATCGAAAAACCACTCGTGATACTCGCCGTGCAGCCGCCCGGCGTCGTAGTTGGCTATCAAGCGCGCCGCGCCACTGTCGAGATTCCATTGCCAAGTGCCTTGCATCAGGCCGCGTTCGTACGAGCCCTGGGACTGGGTCGTTCCATTGGGGTACCAAGTTTTCCAAGGACCGTGGGGCTCAGAATCTTGAAAGGACAACTCGCTCCAGGGCGCGCCACCTGGATAAGTGCCCAAGCGCACCTCGCGCCCATCGTCGCAGGCGACCAGAACGAAGGCGAGGAGTAAGAAACGGAGCGTGCTCACTCGTCCTCGGCGGATGTGTCCGCTTGCAGGGCTTCTGCGTAGCCCAAATTGGTGAGTTCCATTTCAGCGCCAGGATTGAGGCTCAGGCCGGCATCGGTTTGATAGCCGGCCGCAGCCGCCTGGGCCGTGGACACTAAACGCGCCAACTCGCGCTTTAAATCGGCAAGGACTTTGGGTTCGGAGGCCGACAAATCCAAAAGCTCGCGGGGATCTTGATCCAAGTTGTACAGCTCGGACTGGCCGCTTGCGTAGTGATGAATGAGTTTCCAATCACCAAGGGTCACACTGCGTTGCAAGGGAGTTCCGGGACGGTCCACTTCGGACAAAGTGGCTGCATGGACGGGCTGCTCGCCTCGCAGATAGGGCATCAAGCTGCGCCCGGCGATACCGCTGGGCAGCGCCAGCTGCGCCAGCTCGAGCACGGTCGGCAGGATGTCCGTTACTTGAGCATTTGCCGTTACTTTGCGCGCTTTCAGTCCGGGTACGCGAATGATGAGTGGCGATCGAATCAACTCTTCGTACAGACTGTTGCCATGGCCCTCAAGGCCGTGGTCGCCGAAGGCGTCGCCGTGGTCGGTAACCAAAATGACAACGGTGGATTCTTCTAGTTGCAGCTCGTTCAAGCTGGCGAGCACGCGGCCCAGGTGCAAATCGGTAAAACGGATCTCCCCGTCATAGGAATCTGAGTCGGTGTCCGTGCCGAAGGTTTCACTCAGGCCCGGGTGGGCAACGTAATCTTCGTGGGGGTCGAAGTAATGCGCCCACAATAGCCAGGGGCGCGTGTCGGTGGATCCCGCTTTCCATTCGAGCAATTGAATCACCTTGTCGGAGATGCGCTCGGAGGTGACGGCCGGGCTTTGCAGGGTCAACTCGTCATCGTAGTGCACGAAGCCCTGTTGCAAGCCGTGTTGGCGGGAGAGGAATGGTTGGTTGGCAACGGCCAGGGTGTCGTAACCGGCGCGCAATAACAGCTCCGCCATGGTCTGGAAGGAACTGTCGAGTTGGGTGCGCGGAGTCCAGCAAGCGTGGGTCGTGCTCGGCATGCCCGTGATCAGGGAG
>JAJDES010000611.1 GCA_029259675.1 Planctomycetota bacterium | reverse complement strand
GCCTCGACTTGCGCCCCCGGGTTCTCGCGCGTCACGTAGTCAACAACACCGACCACAATGGTCTTCACGGCACCTTCGGGTGCCCCCAGCAATTGTCGCCCGGCGTTGCCCTCGTCGACCACGAGCACGCGATCTCCGACTCCGGCCTGGGCCAAGTCGATGCCCACCCGCAATTTGCCACTGGGCTTGCCGGCGGGATCCAACGTGCGCAAAAGCAACAGAGTTCGGTTCTCAAGTACAGGGATCGTGACGGGGGCCACGACCGTTCCCACAACGTCGGCCAAAAACATCAGTTCGACTTCCTGCTGCTGACCCGTTGCCAATCGACTGCGGCCAAGTCGTTGCCGAGGCAATCCGCTTGTTCGACAAAGCCGGTGATGGCCGCATCCACGGGGACAAAAGTCACGGGGCAGGCCAGGGCGCCTTCACGCCCTTCGACGAAGTGCACCAAGTCGCCCGGTCCGCTGGAGACTGCGGCGCAGGCGACCAGGGCGGAGCCCTCGGGCTCGCCGTCTTCATTGATCGGTTGCAACCACTGCAGCGGCACACCCTCCAGGCCGGGGGTGCTGGCGCTGGTGACCACGCGTCCTAGTACACGGGCGAGCTGCACTTAGGCTTCGCTCCACTTCTCGTAGACGTTCTTGCCGTCCAAATCCCAGGAGTCGACCACGGCCATCACAACCGCGTCGCAGGGGCGATTTTCCGTGAGCTCTGTCTGCCGCGCGCTGGAGCCTGTGGCGTAAAGCACCATGTCGCCGGTTCCCGCTTGGACTGCGTCCGCTGCGACTACGTACGCATCTTGGGCGCGACCCTGTTGATCGTGAACTTGCACCACGAGCAGCTTGAGACTTTCGAGCTTCTCATCCTTACGCGTGGATACAACGCTCCCAACGACTTTGCCGATCAACATGGAGTGCCCTTTGGCTGCTGGATGTCAGGTAGTTGCATGGGGGGGGCGGTGGTCTTGCGGTTGGGAGGCGCGGCTGCGGCCGGCTGTGGATTTGAGTTGTTGCAGCGGAAGCCGCCGACAAGTCTAGGAGTCGAGGTAAGTGATCACGGAGTTGCGCGGGGCAATTTCCTCCAATGTGCGCCGCCGCAATTCATTGTGTACATGATTGCGCATGGAATCCCACCCGGGAGCTTCGCGGTGTTCCGAAACCCAAAAGAGTGCGCAACCGTTGCCCGTGCGCAGCGGTCCCAAGCTGCGTCCGCCGGGGCCCAGCGGACCGCGACGTTTCAAGTCCTCGAAGAGCTCACTCGTGAGCCCCGCCGGAAGGCTGGCACCGCGCGTAACCCAACCCACGTCGCCGCCGTTGGCCCTTGTGTTGGAATCCTCCGATTGCAGTCGAGCGGCGCTGGCGAAGGCCTCTTCGGTCGTGAGCTCCTTGGCGAGCTTCGAGAGCATTTGCTCGGCTTCTTCGAAACTGCGCGGATTGAGTGGATTGGTGAATTGGGCGGCGGACAGGAACAGCACGCGACAACGCAATGCCTCACCGAAATTCGCATCGAAACGATCGCGCTCGTCGCGATAGAGTTGCTTCAAGTCTTGCTCGCTGTAGCGCCGGTCGACCCACAGCGTAACTAGGGAGGCGACTTGCACGGAGGGGTCTTGGGCCAGGCGCTCCGGCGAACTTCCCTGGGCCTTGAGCAGGGCTTCAAAGCTCATGCCGCGGTAGCGCGGATTGGCCAGCGCCTCCTTACGACGCTTGTCCATCTCGATCGCAACTTGTGCGTCCAAAGCCTTGGGCGAAAGGTCGGGCATGCGCTTGCGCAGGCCTTTCATCAGGAGCAATTGGTAGCAGGTCTCGCGAATCTTTTCGAAACCGAGCATTTGCCTGAGGCCCACGCGATAGGCGTCTTCGCGGACGACAACGGGGCCGCAACGTCCGACAATTCCGTCCTTCCAGGGTGGGGGCGGTGTATCCAGACCGCGCTCCTGCATCACTTGCTGCATCCAAATCTCCTGTTGATCCGGACTGAGCTTTGCGTCGGGGGGCAGGCCCAGGGCCTCGCGCGCAAAGAGCTCCTGCATGATCAAAACGCGCAGCAGCTCTCGAAAATGGGCGGGATCGACTTGGTTGTCCCGCAACTGTTGCCGCAGGCCACCGCTCTCGCCGGCGGCTAGCAATTCGCGATCCAGTTCCTGCCATCGCCGCTCAACGTCTTCGGCCGAGATGGTCATGCGCCGTTCGCCGGCCATGTGTTCGAGCAGTTCAAGCGTCAAGAGATGCTCCAGGGCACCGCGCCCGTCCTGGGTCATGGCGTAGCGTTCGACCAAGACGGGATCCAGCTCAGACCAAGTCAGGAACATGGACGGCGCAAAGGCCGCGATCTCATGGGCTTCGGGTCGCGCTTCCTCCGGTGCTTGCTGAGCGGTCTGGGACCCGGCTGCGTTGCTCAAGCAGGCCAAGCTCATGGCGAGTGCGAAGCATGGCAGCAGGGCGAATTTCGGGCGTCGGGCGCCAGGGCGCAGCTTGTGCCGCTGGCTGGGGCGCGACCGCTCCACGGCCTGCGGTTTGTGGACAGCGAGCGCGGGAAGCGACGACGTGCATCGAATGTCGAGATCCATGGGCTGAGGAGCATAAGGGATCGCACTCCAAAGCAGCCCAACAGCCCAGGTCTTCGTGCCGAGCGGGCCCCACTGGCGAAATCGGGCCGCCCGATTTGGTCCCCCGGTCGAACCGGAGGTGCCGGTGAGCCACCGGCGCACTTTGGGAGAATGCGGCGAGCCGGCTCCGTTATCGGCTTCGAACGGCCCCTGTTCGGGGGGGCGGCGGATGGACCGGGGGCGCCGGTGTGAATGCCGGCGAAAGCGCCCTAGTCTTCGCGCTCGAAGCGAGGTTCTCCCGCTCGAATCGAAACCCGAATCCAACCCTTGGCGCCGCGGCCCGCGTTCAGTATTTCAGCCGCCAGGGGCGCTTCAATTTCGCGTCTGATGACGCGCCTCAATTCGCGCGCGCCGCTCTCGGGTCGAAAGCCCTCGGCTGCGACCCAACCGGCAACGGCCGGTGTGAAGGCCACGCGCATTTTTCGCCTGCGCACGCGACCGGCCAAATCGCCGAGTTGCAAACGCGCAATGCGCCGCGCGTCTTCGAGCTCGAGGCCGCGAAAGGGCACCGTATCGTCGATGCGCCCCAGAAACTCCGGCGTGAACTGACGCTGAAGTTCGGCGCTCATGACTTCCTGCACCGCTCGATTGCTGAGGGCCACGGAGCCTTGGAAGCCGACTCGCTGGGATTGCTCTTGGACTTTTTGTGCGCCCGAGTTGGCGGTCATGATCACAAAGCTGCGATCAAAGCTGACCTGGCGCCCCTTGCTGTCGGTTAGATGACCTTCGTCGAGAACCTGCAACAGCAAACTGTGCATGCGCGGATGAGCTTTTTCGATCTCATCGAACAGCACAACCGATTCGGGCTGTTTCAGCAGCGCTTCGGTCAATTGCCCGCCGTCGCCGTGTCCGACGTAGCCGGGGGGAGCTCCGATGAGCTTGCTCGTTTCGTGGGCCATGGCGAACTCGCTGCAGTCCACGCGAATGAAGGACTCGGGTGCGCCGAAGAGCACGTTCGCCAGCGAGCGGGCCAATTGAGTCTTGCCGGTGCCCGTGCGCCCGACGAATAGGAATGAAGCCAGGGGCCGCTCTTCCTCGTTCAATCCGGCGGCTACGCGGCGCACGGATTCGACCACTCGAGCAACCGCATCGTCCTGACCGATGACGCTTTCGCGCAGTCGCTCGCCCAGGCTGCTCATTTTGCGACGCAAGCGCGTCTCGAGCCTGGAGCCCGGCCCGGAGCGCTGGAGCTCGGTGTCCGCACGCTCGGGAGTTTCCCCGTCGCTCAGGCTGATGGTGTGGATTTCCAAGCCGGGATTGACGGACACGCAAAGCTGGTAGAGGTGATCCTCGGCGGCGAGCGGGTCGGCCGGATGGAGGGCCAGAAGGTGGCTCTTGAGATCGTTCTCGATCTCTTCCATGCACAGGAGAATCACCGACTGGCGGTATTCCGAGCGCGTCATGCCCGCACCGATGCGCAGGCCCGAAGCCGCCGGATCGAGTACGCGCACGCGGACAAAGCGATCCGCGAGGTCGAAGTACTTGAAAACGGTAAGGCTCTTGTCGGTTCTCACGGTGGGGGGGTGTGTGGGGAGTCAGCGGAGTGCTGTGGCCGGTGAAGCTCATTTCGGAATCCGCTTTCGGGTGACTTGAAAGCGACCTTGATTCTCTTGTTAGCCAAGTGCCGTTTGTGGGCTAAGAAAACTCGGAATTTGGCTCCAGCTGGCCCCCGCCTGCCCCACAGCCCGCGCGGCTACCCGAATGGCTGCTTGCAGCGCTAGACTGGCGCGCTGCGGATCCCCGCTTCCCACCACCTGCCTGCTTGCACCGCATGACTCCCCAGAAAAGTGAGATTGAATACCTGGCCGTTCTCGTTCACCGCGCTCATCTCAAGCGAGAAGAGGCGGAATTCATCATGGGCAAAATGCACGAGGGGGCGGACCTCGACGAGCTGCTGATGGTGGAATTCGGTTGGTCGCCGCGGAAGGTGAAGCAACTGAGGACAACGCGCGGGGGCGAAATCCCGATCATCCACGGCTATGAAATCCTGGGCCGCTTGGGTACGGGCGGAACGGCGGATGTGTTCCGGGCGCGGGAGTTGAAAACGGCCAAGCAGGTGGCGCTCAAGGTGCTTAAGCCCGAAGCGACCGCCGACACGGCGACGCGCAAGGCTTTCGTGGCCGAAGCCCGTTTGCTGCAGCGCTTAAGTCATTCGGGCCTGGTGGGCTGCACCGGTGTCGCGCGGACGGAGACGACCTACTTCTCGATGCTCGAGTTAATCGAAGGCTCGACTCTGCTTGAAATGCTCGATGCCAATCACGCCTTCCCCGAGGAAAGTGCGCTGCGCATCGTGCTCGAAGTCGCCGAAGTGCTGGCCTATCTCGAATGCGAAAACATCGTTCACCGCGACATCAAGCCGGGCAACATCATGCTCAGCAGTTCGGGCCAGGTGAAGTTGATTGACCTGGGCTTCGCGGCCATGAGCAACGAAGGGGCTCGCGAGGGCAGCGCGGTCGGCACCGTTGCCTATCTCTCACCCGAGCAGGCCGCCGGAGGGGCTTCCGCCGACGCGCGTTCGGACATTTACAGCCTGGGGATTTCGCTTTTCCACTTGGTGGTGGGGCGCTTGCCGTTTGAGAGCAGCAACGACCGCGAAGTCCTGCGCATGCAAATCATGGATTCGCTTCGCTCGCCTGAACTCAAGGGTCGCGGCATCTCCCCGCACCTGCACTTCTTCATCGAGAAGATGATGGCCAAGGACGTGGAGGACCGCTATCAGTCGTGGATGGAGCTGACGGAAGATATTCGCGAGAATTTGGCCGGGCGCGAAAGCCTGGACTTCGAGCGCGAAGCACGGCGCAAGGCGCGGCCCCGCTAATGCGCGCGGCGCCGGCAATGCGCATGGGGAGCGAAGAACCGTGCGCGACGGCGTTGCATCCTGTGCGCCCGCAGGCAATGGATTCGTGCTGCGGTTGCCTGAACTTTCAGTTGGTGACGTCACCGAGCACCCGAGTCCATGTCGCTTCGGCAACAGATTTATTGCACGACCACGGGAGTTCGGTGGAATGACGTCCAGTGATTCATCCCAAGCCGGCTTGGATGCCGTCGTTCCCTTTGAGTTTGATTGTCACCGTTGCGGGCATTGCTGCACTGCCGGCGAAGGCTTCGTTTGGATTGAAGCGGCCGAGATCGAGCCGATGGCGGAGCAGTTGGGGATAAGCGCGGAAGCATTCTCGAAGCGTTTTGTGCGTCAAGTAGCCGATCCAAGCAGCGGAGCTTTGCGCCTATCGCTGATCGAAGATCCCACGTCGCCCCCGGGCAATGGACACTGCGCTCTATTGGAAGAGGGCAATCATTGCAGTGTCTACGCGACGCGCCCCGCGCACTGCCGCAGCTTTCCGTTTTGGAATTCGATTTTGACGGATAAGGACGCCTTCGAAAGAGCGCGCTCCACATGCCCGGGCATTCGCGTCGTCGTGGATAAGCAAGTGCAAGAGGCTGCCTTCGCCGCCTTAGAGGAGCTTTACGCGCAATTGGATGCCGTGGTCGCAAGGTCGCAATCGGTGTGCATCCTGCGCGGCCGTTGTTGTCACTTCGAGCAAGCCGGGCACCGTCTGTACTCCAGTGCCCTGGAGGCCGACTACGCGGCGGCCAAGGAACCCGAAGCTCCGAGTCCCGAGGCACCGGGACGTTGTCCCTATCACGTGAACGGTCTGTGCACGGCGCGCGATGCGCGTCCCATGGGTTGCCGCACTTACTTTTGTGACACTCGAACCGAAGATGCGCTCTTGGAAGTGGCCGAGCACTTTCGGGGCCGCCTGCGCGAATTGGAGCGAGAGTGGAGCTATCCGGCGGTGTACGCGGACTTCCCGACTCTCATGGCCGCGCGCGGCGTCGGTGTGCACGCCCCGTCCACCGGTGAAGTAGGCAAAGAGCAGGGGACACCGGGGCGGACGACATGAAGTACGTAATCTGGATCGCGGTTGTCTTGTTGCTCGCCTTGGGTGTGCGCGGAGCGTTGGATCGTTCGAGAACAAACCCCAATGGCGATTCGCAGTCGGACAAGCGGGACGCGAGCGAACCGGATGTTTCTGAACCCGTTGTTGTGCTCGCCGAACCCGAACCTGGTCGCCGCGCCGTGCGCGACTTGGACGCTGAGGCGCAACGCGCCCGGATCCGCTCGATTCGCAAGCGCAACGAAGAGGGTGTCGAGCTGCTGGAAAAGGGTCAGATCCGCGAGGCGCTGGCGATCTTCGAAGCCTGTGTGCAAGACGACCCGGAGGAACCGGTCTTTGTCCTGAACTTGGCCGAAGCGCTGACGCAATTGGCGCTCGAGGTTCACGAGTTGAACGGCGATTTAGCCCGCGCCGTGCCACTGCTGGAACGAGCCGTCGGCCTGGCGCCGGAGCGAAAGGAGCTGGCCCTGCTATTGGCCGAATGGAAGCGCTTCTTGGATAGCGAAGCGGAATTGTGGGAGTACGAGTCCCCGAACTTCGAATTGGTCTTCGACGCAGACCGCCCCGAATTCCTATCCGGCGCCCAGGACATCTTGGATGTACTCGAAGGCACATACACCGAACTGGAATCGATCACCGGCAGCAACCCGGTGGGGGAGGGCCGAGCGCGGGTGCGCGTCGTTGTGTACGACGGCGAAGCCTTCGGCGACTTGATGCGGCTCGGCAAATGGGCCGGCGGCATTTTTGACGGCACCGTGCGCTTGCCGATTGCGGAGCTAAGTCGCGATCGACGCGTTTGGACGCGCGTCCTGCGCCACGAGTTGGTGCACGTCTTCATCCGCAGTTTGGGCGGACGAGGCGTGCCGAGTTGGCTCAACGAAGGAATCGCACAAAGCCTGGAGGGAGACATCGGAGCCCAATTGGAGCGCTCCAAAGAACTCCTGAAAGCCGGCGGCCCCCTGCCCCTGGAACGCATCTCGGGTTCGATCGTGCGCTGGAAAGACGAAAAGGAAATTCTTCGCGCCTACGCTCAATCCCTACTCTTGGTGGATTGGATCGCCACGCGCTACGGACAGGATCTTCCCCTGACGCTCGTTCGCGCTTGCAAGGCCGGTACCAGCCCCGATGTCAGCTTTCGCAATCAAACGGGCGTTGAACTCTCGACGGTCCTGAATGACGTATTGAACAGCCTCTAGCCCCTTTGCCGATCAATGGTGGCCCGAATGGCCATCCGCCTGTAGCGGCGTGTTAGCCCTCTCACTTCCGATGAGTGAGCGGAATTGGCGCTCAAGTTCGCCTAGGAGCGCGCCGCCTTCGTCGCGGACAACTTCCCTGGCCTTGTCAAGGCCCTTGTAGGGAGCTGACTTGTCTTGCTCGGCATCTTCAATAGAGAGGTGGTAGTGCCAGCCCGCGAAGTAGATCTTGTCGGCAAACTCTGCCGCGCGATCGGCAATGGCTTCTGGCAGGTATAGCCGATGCTGCGAGAGATACGAGTCGAACTCCGCTATCGCCTTGGCCAACTTCTTCAGTCCTTCGACACGCTCAGGTCCTGCGACGTGGTTCTGGATGTTTGTCGCAGCGCAAGCCAAGCGATGGACCAGTGCGAGGTGCTGATAGCACTGGTCAACGACTTCCGCTCTTCGGGAGTCGAGACGCCTGAAAGCGACGTCGTGTTCGATCTCGCGAATTCGAGCACTACTCCGGACGTGCTCTAGAGCGATCTCTGCCTGCTTGTCTATCTGGGAGGTTATCGCTTTTTGAAGAACCCAGGCGATGGCTGATAGCGTTCCCGCCGCCAGGGTTGTTTGCGCAATGAACTCGCCTAACGTCATTCCACTGACCCTTCTCCTTCAACCACAGGCAGTCCTGTCCACAGGTGGAACATGCCCCCAATACTGGATGCTGAGGCGCCTGATAGTCGAAAGGTCTCTTTGAGCATTGCCTCGGCTAGGTCAAGACTGGCCTCGGCGTCACTGAGGACGAGCTCGTCGTAGCACGACGTGTCGGCCAGCCCAGCGATGCGATGACCCCCGAACTCGATGGTATGCGCTTGGCTCCGGAAGTGGACAAGCTCGTTTCTCCTCTCGCGAAGCTTCGCAAAGCCCTCCGCAGGGTCTTTCTGCCAGGCGAAGGACTTTCCCAAGATCTTGGGCGGCCAGTGCCGGAGCTTGTGGTCCAAGCCCTTCGGCCGAGACCCATCCGTCGGGTATAGGTCCTCTTCGAGTAGCGCCCTGAACTTGGCAAACTTCGGGTCGCTGACCAGCGTTTGAAAGTAGATATTGATAAAGGCTTCGACAGCAGTAGCACCGAACACGATTGCCTCGACGACAAGGTCTTTCTGCTCAGTATTGTCCTCAGTGCTCCTCGCGGCCCTCACGACCCTCCGGAGCGACCTGAAGAAGGTCCAGACCATCGTGTTAGGTGTAGAGAGTTGTACGCCTGGCATGGCTAACGTTGTTGTGGTTTAACGGCGCGCGGAGGGCGTCCGCTGCAACCGCGTGTTAGGCCCCAATGCTTGGCGTGTTCTATGAGTTTGGATTTGATCGGCATTACGGTCAGTCTTGCAGGTTCAGCTTGACAGAGAAGTCGTTCAGTCCGCCGTCACCGTCGTCGGGTACGCTCCACACGAGGACGCCATCTGCTAGTTCCGAAATGATGGCATTCAGCAGTGCGCGATCTACTTCGAACGGAAGGTACATACCCACCGTCCTAGGCGTCGCCTTGACGTTGCTCTCGTCGTAGATCAGCGCCTTCATCGCGCCAATGCTGACCAGGGCATTCTGCACCGTCGTGCGGTTGAGTTCGCTCTGTATCGGTATCGCGCTGCCGATGGGGCGACCATTGATTCCAAGGGACTGAATGACAAGAGACCCGGAGAGGCGGTTGGCCTCCGCCTCCGCACCGAGGACACCTAGGTCGGCCATCAATCGACCACCTTCCGTGCTAACCTGCGCTGTAACTCGAAGCCCTACTCCGACGTAGATCGGGATGGTGTACCGGCGGAATCCTCCTTCCTCGCTAGGCCGCTCTCCATCGACCACGTATCGATACTTCCGATGTGGCCTCGATGCCCCGCTCTCTCTAGTGCTTCTGTCCACTGGCCCCCACTCTCCCGTGACTTCGTCCAGCGCCTCCGCCTTGATCCATATCTCGAAGCTGGCCGTATCTGAATTGATGTAATCGGTTACGACTCTGTAAAAGCCTGCCTGGGCCTCGAAGGCAGCGGGGCCATATCTGGCGTTCCCGGTGAGGTCGATTTGCTCGAGCGACATGCGGACGGCATGATCCGGGAACAGCTCGAGGATCTTGTCAGTAGTCTTCGCGAGGCGAACTTCCTCGACGTTCGGTCGTTTGAAGCGGACAGGAAACGGGTCTAGTGGTACGTAAGTGTAACCGGATAGGTCCTCTGCCTGCGTCGTGGCAGTCGTCGTTGCGCAGCCTACGACGGCCAAGTGTGCAAGTGCGAGCGCGATAGCGAATCTCATATGTATGGCTCCTTTGAGCTGGGACAATGTGGGCTTGTACGATCGAGTCGGTAGGATCTCTCTTGGCGGCAAAGGCGACCAAGCGGTGGAGTCATTGAACCGCTCGCATCGCGGCCCAAACGTTGTTGCAGTTCAGCGGCGGGCCGCGCAGCGGACCGTCCGCTGCATGCGCGTGTTAGAAATCGCGATTGAGTGTTCCCGAAGATCGAACGGTGGTTTCGAAGAACGGAAATGTAACTTGAGCCGGCTCGTGTCTGGAGAATGCTTTGAATGCGGAATCCTCATCCATCGTGAACATGCTTCGGGCGCGATCGCCTGCCGAAAGAAAATCTAAATGATTAAGTAGCTGTTCGCGAAAGTGAATCGCCCTGGAAAGGGAGCTATATGCCAGGAGTGC